>JALZEZ010000546.1 GCA_030861775.1 Actinomycetota bacterium | reverse complement strand
CGCTCCAGGTCGGCGCTCGACGGCTCGATCCTGCCCGTCGCCCACACGAACCGCGCCACGGCGCGTCCCGACCCCTGCACGGTCCGGAGTGTATTTGCACGCGCTCGAAGCCGCTGCGACTATTCGAGCGGTGAAGCTCGCCGCGTTCCTCTACCCGACCGGCTATCACGTGGCGGCCTGGAGGCACCCGGAGGTGCCCGCCGACGCGGGGGTGAACTTCCGTCACTTCGCCGAGCTGGCGCGCACCGCCGAGCGCGGCCGGTTCGACTTCGTCTTCCTCGCCGACAGCGTTGCGATCCGCGGCGACGACCTCCCCGCGCTGAGCCGCACGGCGATCCGCTACATCGCCCAGTTCGAGCCGATCACGCTGCTGTCGGCGCTCGCGGCCGTGACCGAGCACATCGGGCTCGTCCCCAGCATCACGACCACGTACAACGAGCCGTACCACGTGGCCCGCAAGCTGGCCTCGCTCGACCACATCAGCGGCGGGCGGGCCGGCTGGAACGTCGTGACGTCGCAGAACGAGGGCGAGGCGCAGAACTTCGGCCTCGACGCCCACCCGGCGCACTCCGACCGTTACGCGCGCGCGCGCGAGTTCGTGACGGTCGCGAAGGGGCTCTGGGACAGCTGGGAGGACGACGCCTTCCTGCGCGACAAGGAGTCCGGCCTCTACTTCGACCCCGACCGCTTCCACGTGCTCGGCCACGCCGGCGAGCACTTCTCGGTCAAGGGCCCGCTCAACGTGCCGCGCCCGCCGCAGGGCCACCCGGTGATCGTCCAGTCCGGGGCCTCCGACGCCGGCCGCGAGCTGGCGGGCGAGAGCGGCGAGGTCGTCTTCAGCGCCCAGCACGACGTGGGCGACGCGCGGGCCTTCTACGCCGACGTGAAGGAGCGCGCAGCCGCCCACGGCCGGCAGCCGTCCGAGGTGGTGGTGATGCCCGGCGTGTTCCCGTTCGTGGGCTCGACGCAGGACGAGGCGGAGGAGAAGCACGCGGAGCTCCAGTCGCTGATCGATCCGCTGGTCGGGCTGTCGCTGCTCGGCGGGCAGCTCGGGATCGACCTGTCGGAGTACCCGCTCGACGGCCCGATCCCGCCGCTGCCGGAGACGAACGCCGGCAAGAGCCGCCAGCAGCTGCTCGTCGAGATGGCACGCCGCGACGACCTCACGATCCGCGAGCTCTGCCTGCGCGTCGCAGGCGGGCGCGGCCACTGGCAGCTCGTCGGGACGCCCGCGAGCATCGCCGACGAGCTCGAGGCCTGGATGGACGCCGGCGCGGCGGACGGCTTCAACGTGATGTTCCCGTACCTCCCCGGGGGGCTCGACGACTTCGTGGACCTCGTGGTCCCCGAGCTGCACCGCCGCGGCCTGTTCCGGGCCGAGTACGAGGGGCGGACGCTGCGCGAGAACCTCGGCCTCGCCCGGCCGGAGCACCCCGCGCGCGCCGGCGCCCGCCACGCGACGCCCGTCGGGGGTCGCCGGTGACCGGCCCGGATCCGGCGGCGCTCGAGCGCGAGTTCGACGCGCTGACGCGCGGGATCGACGTGCCGCCGGAGTGGAGGGCCGGCGCGATCGCCGGGTACGCGGAGCTGAGGGCGATGACCGAGCTCCTGCGCGGACCGCGCGAGCCCGAGAGCGAGCCGGCGACCATCTTCAGCCCGCGCGCGATCCTCCCACCGCGCGACCGTTGAGCGCCGCGCTGCACGAGCTCTCGATCGCCGCGGCCGGGACCCGGCTGCGCGCCGGCGAGCTCACCTCCATCGAGCTGACCGAGCACTCGCTGGCCCGGATCGAGGCCCTCGACGACTCCCTTCACGCGTTCATCCGCGTCACCGCCGAGCGCGCGCTCGGGGACGCGGCGCGGGCGGACGCCGAGCTCGAGGCCGGGGTGGACCGCGGCCCGCTGCACGGCATCCCGTACGCGCTCAAGGACGTGTTCGACGTGGCCGGCATCCCCACGACCTGCCACTCGAAGGTCTGCATCGACCGCATCCCCACCGCGGACTGCGCCGTCGAGGAGCGGCTGAGCCAGGGCGGCGGGGTCCTGCTCGGGAAGCTGGCCACGCACGAGTTCGCGCTCGGCGGACCGAGCTTCGACCTGCCGTTCCCGCCCGCCCGCAACCCCTGGAACCCCGACCACTTCCCCGGCGCCTCGTCGTCGGGCAGCGGCGTGGCCGTGGCGGCCGGCATGGCCCACGTCGCGATCGGGACCGACACGAGCGGCTCGATCCGCGGCCCGGCGGCGCACTGCGGCGCGGTGGGGCTCAAGCCCACGTACGGGCTGGTCTCGCGGCGCGGCTCGTTCCCGCTCGCGTTCTCGCTCGACCACTGCGGCCCGATCGCGTGGACGGTCGAGGACGTCGCGCTCGCGATGGGGGTCGTCGCCGGCCACGACCCGCTCGACCCGGGCAGCGCGGACGTCCCCGCCCCGGACTTCGCC
>JALZEZ010000261.1 GCA_030861775.1 Actinomycetota bacterium | reverse complement strand
CCGCCCGATCGGCGACGCCCCGCGACTGCCCGGCGAGGCCCCCGCCCGGCGCCGCGCGCCCCGCCCACGGCTCGGCGGCGGCACGGCCCTCTTCCTGCTCCTCCTCGCACTGGTCGCCGTCGGCCTCTACGCCGGCAGCCGGCAGGTCTACTTCATCGGCACCGACGACCGCGGGGTCGTGAGCCTGTTCCGCGGGGTGCCGTACGAGCTGCCGCTCGGGATCGACCTGTACACGCACGAGTACTCGAGCAGCGTGCCGGCGAGCGCGATACGCGACGGCCGCCAGCGCTCCCGCCTGCTCGGACACAAGTGGCGCAGCCGCGACGACGCCGAGGACCGCATCCGCGAGCTCGAGCGCGCGGAGACGCCGCGCTGATGTCGGCCCGCACGCGCGAGCTGTTCGCCCTGGTGCCGGTGTCGCTGCTGGTCGCCGCCGGCTTCGCGGCGATCCTGATCACCCGGCAGGGCGCGGCCGAGGGCACCGAGATCAACGAGGCCACCGCGATCTACGGCGGCGCCTTCCTCGGCGCCTGCGTCTTCGGCCACATCTTCATCCGCGCCCGCCTGCCCGACGCCGACCCGTACCTGTTCCCGCTGGTCGCCCTGCTGGCCACCTTCGGCCTGGTCGAGATCTACCGGATCTCGCCCTCGCGGGCGGGCCAGCAGGCGGTCTGGTTCGGCGTGGGCCTGGCCCTCTTCTGCCTGACGATCGTCCTCCTGCGCGATCACCGCGTGCTGGAGCGCTACCGCTACCTCATCGCGCTCACCGGGATCGGGTTGCTGATGCTGCCGCGGGTGCCGGGCATAGGCCAGGTCACGAACGGCGCCTACCTGTCCGTGGGCGCGGGGCCGGTCCAGTTCCAGCCGGCCGAGTTCTCGAAGCTGGCGGTGATCGTCTTCCTGGCCAGCTACCTGAGCGAGACGCGCGACGTGCTGGTCCGCGGCCGCCTGCCGCGGCTGTCGATGAAGCACCTCGGCCCGCTGCTCGTGATCTGGGGACTGGCGATGCTGATGCTGATCGTCATCCGCGACCTCGGCAGCTCGCTGATGTTCTTCGGCGGGTTCCTCGCGCTCGTCTACGTGGCCACCTCGCGGCTGTCGCTGGTCCTCGGCGGGATGGCGATGTTCCTGGCCGGCGCCTGGTTTCTGTCGAACCGCATCTCGCACGTGCAGGACCGGATCGACGTCTGGCGGGATCCGTTCCAGCCTGAGCTGGTCGAGCGCGAGGGCTACCAGATCTCGCAGTCGCTCTACGCGATGGCCGACGGCGGGCTGTTCGGGGAGGGCCTTGGCCAGTCGCTGATCCAGCAGTCCGACGGGACGCCGATCCTGCCGGCCGCTCACACCGACCTGATCTACAGCGTGATCGCCAGCGAGCTTGGGCTGTTCGGAGCCACCGGCGTGCTGCTCGTCGCCCTCCTGATCGTGGCCCGCGGGTTCAAGACCGCCGTGCTCGCCACCGACGGCTTCTCCAAGCTGCTCGCCGCCGGGCTGGCGGCGGTGTTCGCGCTTCAGGTGTTCGTGATCGTCGGCGGCGTGGTCAAGGCCATCCCGCTCACCGGCGTCACGCTCCCGTTCGTCTCGTACGGGGGCAGCTCGATAGTCGCGAACTTCGTGCTCGTGGCGCTGCTGCTGATCGTGTCCGACAAGGCCCGCCGAGACCCGGCGGCGCAGCGCGGGGGGCTCGTATGAACAAGCCGCTCCGGCGCCTGTTCCTCGTCTTCGTGGCCCTGTTCGCGGTGCTGGTCGGCTTCACCTCGTGGTGGACGGTCTTCGGCGCGGAGGACCTCGAGGAGGAGCCCTCCAACCGCCGCCCGCTGCTCAAGGCCCAGCGCATCCCGCGTGGCCTGATCCTGGCCAGCGACGGCACCAAGCTCGCCACCAACCGCCGCACCGGCAACCGCGAGACCAAGCGCTACTACCGCGTCTATCCGCAGTCGCGGCTGTTCTCGCACGCGGTGGGCTACTCGTACGTGTCGCGCGGCAGCGCCGGGATCGAGCGCTCGTACAACGACGAGCTGATCGGCGAGCACGACGAGCTCGAGTCGATCATCGACCAGCTCGGCGGCGGCGTGGAGGAGGGCGACGACGTGCATACGCACCTTCACGCCCGCGCGCAGCGCACGGCGATCCAGGCCCTCGGCGGCCAGCGCGGCTCGATCGTCGCGCTCGACCCCGAGACAGGCGCGGTGCGCGTGATGGTCAGCCTCCCGGACTTCGACCCGAATGCGATCCCGCGCGAGTTCTCGCGGCTGAACCGCGACTCCAACTCGCCGCTCTTCAACCGGGCCACGCAGGCGCGCTACCCGCCGGGCTCGACGTTCAAGGTCGTGACCGCCGCGGCGGCGCTCGACAGCGGCCGCTACAACCCGGGCTCGATCGTCGACGGCCGCAACGGCAAGCCGATCAGCGGCGTGCCGCTCCAGAACTCGGGCGGCGCCGACTTCGGCGCGATCAACCTCACCGACGCGCTCACCCAGTCGGTCAACACCGTCTGGGGCGAGGTCGGCGAGAAGCTGGGGAAGGGGACGATGCTGAAGTACATGGAGCGGTTCGGGTTCCTGTCCGAGCCGCCGCTCGACTACCCGCGCTCGCAGATCACGCCGAGCGGGATCTACAAGGGTCAGAGGCTGCTGGACGAGGACGACGCGATCGACATCGGGCGCGTGGCGATCGGCCAGGAGCGGCTCCAGGTCACGCCGCTCCAGATGGCGATGGTGGCCGCGACCGTCGGCAACGGCGGCGTGCTGATGCGGCCGCGGATCGTGGACCGCGTGATCGAGCCGGACGGCAGCGTGCGCGGGCGCGTGCGGCCGAAGCGGCAGGCCCGGGTCATGAGCGAGGACGCGGCGAACGAGCTGCGCGGGATGATGAGCCAGGTCGTGGAGGAGGGGACCGGCACGGCCAGCGCGCTCTCCGGCATCCGCTCCGGCGGCAAGACCGGCACGGCCGAGGTGGACAACGCGGCCTCGAACCAGGCCTGGTTCATCGCCTTCGCCCCGCTCGACGACCCGAAGGTGGCGATCGCGGTGACGGTCGAGCGCACGCAGGGGCAGGGCGGGACGGTCGCCGCGCCGATCGCCAAGCAGGTCATGCAGGCGCTGCTGGGAGAAGACGGTGGCTGAGGTCGCGGCGGGCACGGTCGTCGACGATCGCTACGAGGTGCGCCAGCGGCTCGGCTCCGGCGGGATGGCCGACGTCTACCTGGCCCACGACCGCCAGCTCGGCCGCGACGTGGCGCTCAAGGTCCTGCACCGCCGCTTCGCCCGCGACACGCAGTTCGTGGAGCGCTTCGCCCGCGAGGCGAAGGCCGCGGCGGGGCTCCAGCACCCGAGCGTCGTCGGCGTCTACGACCGCGGCGAGCACGACGGCACCTACTACATCGCGATGGAGTACCTGCCGGGCTCGACCCTGCGCGAGGTGCTCGACCGCGAGGCCCCGCTCGACCAGGAGCGCGTGATCGCGGGCGGCCTCGAGATCCTCCAGGCCGCCGGGTTCGCCCACCGCAACGGGATCGTCCACCGCGACTTCAAGCCGCACAACGTCATGTGCCTCCCGGGGGGCGGGCTCAAGGTCACCGACTTCGGCATCGCCCGCGCGGGCGCGTCGGAGATGACCGAGACCGGCTCGATCATGGGCACGGCGCAGTACCTCTCGCCGGAGCAGGCCCAGGGCCAGCCGGTGGACGCCGCCTCGGACATCTACTCGATCGGCGTGATGCTCTACGAGATGCTCGCCGGGCAGGTGCCGTTCACCGGCGAGAGCGCGGTGGCGATCGCGCTGCGCCACGTGAGCGACGAGCCGCCGCCGCTGCGCCAGCTCCGCCCGGACGTGCACCCGGCGCTCGAGGCGGCGATCATGCGCGCGCTCCAGAAGGAGCCGGCCGGGCGCTACGGGAGCGCCGAGGAGTTCGCGGCCGCGCTGGAGATGGCCCGCGAGGCGATCCGCTCCGGCGACCCGGGGATGGACACCGCCCAGTGGGCGGTGGTGGCGCCGCCGGTGGACGAGGAGCCCGGGCGGCGGCGCTGGCCGTGGGTGGCGCTGGCGCTGGCCGCCCTGCTGGGGATCGCCGCGCTCGTGTTCGCCCTGACCCGCCCGGACACGATCACCGTGCCGAACGAGGTGGGCAAGCCCGCACCGCAGGCGGTGGCCGAGCTGGCCCGGCTGGGGCTCAAGCCGGAGGTCAAGCCGGTGCGCAGCGAGGCGCCGCAGCAGACGGTGGTCAGCCACGACCCGGCCGCCGGCGACGAGGTCCAGCGCGGCGACACGATCACACTGAGCGTCTCGGCGGGGCCGGGCACGAAGCTCGTGCCCGACGTGCGCGGCAAGTCGCAGAAGGAGGCGCTGAAGCTGCTCAACGCCGCCGGGTTCGAGGTGACCCAGGAGGAGGAGCCGTCGTCGTCGATCGAGGCCGGCCGGGCGGTCCGGACCGACCCGGAGGGTGGGACCGAGCAGGACGCGGGCTCGCGCGTGCGACTGTTCATCAGCACCGGCCCGGAACAGGTCGAGGTGCCGGACGTGGTCGGGCTCGACGTGGACGAGGCCCGCGCGGAGCTCACCGACGCCGGGCTGCGCCCGATCGTGAACACGGTCGAGTCCGACGAGCCGGAGGACCAGGTAACCGGTCAGAACCCGGGCGAGGGCACCCAGGTCGACAAGGGCAGCCGCGTGACGCTGACCGTGTCGAAGGGCCGCGACGAGGTGCCGGTGCCGAACGTCGAGGGCGACGACGAGGCGGAGGCCCGCGCCACGCTCGAGGCGGCCGGTTTCGAGGTGAGCGTGCAGGAGGAGCCCGCGCCCGTCGAGGAGGAGGGCACGGTCGTGCGCCAGCGCCCGTCGAGCGGCCGCCGCCCGCGCGGCAGCACGATCACGATCTGGATCGGCGTGCCCGAGGAGGAGGAGGCCCCGCCGGCCGAGGAGGAGGAGCCCCCGGCGGACTAGCGCTCAGCGCAGGAGCCGCAGGGTGCCGATCTCGGCCTTGCCACCGGTCGGCGGCAGGGTGACGATCCAGACCAGGTAGTAGCGCAACGCACGGCCGCCGGTGTCGATCGCAATGCTGCGCTTGGCGTCCACCTTCTTCTCGGCCAGCGCCGAGCCCCAGCGCGCGAACGTCTCCGGGCCCGGCCGCGCGAACGGGGCCTGATTCGACCCGTAGACCTTGATCTCGAAGCCCGGGGTCGGAGTGCGGATGTCGAGCCGGCGCGCGGGGATCCGGGCGCCGGCGTCGAGGTAGAGCCCCACGCCCTCCTTGTTGAGCCGGTCGGTCGAGTACTGCTCGGTCGACCAGGTGGTGGTGGGGTCGGAGTCGAGCACGCGCGTGGCCTCCTCCGGGTGCTCGCTGCGGTCCTCGGCGAACGGGTCGTGGTCGCGAACGGCCGCGATGCGCACTGTCGTCGGCTCCGGCGGCGCGGCCGCGGC
>JALZEZ010000056.1 GCA_030861775.1 Actinomycetota bacterium | reverse complement strand
GCCGCGGGCGGGCCTTCGGCGGCGCGAGCCGGATCCGCCCGGCCGGAAGCCTCGCGCCGTACGCACCGGCGTTCGGCGTGAACGCGAGCGGCCTTCAGCTCGTCGCGGTGCCCGAGGCACTCAACCGCGCCGCGCTGGTCGGGCTCTTCCGCGGCCCGGACGGGACGGTGACCGAGACGGCAGTGCTCGACGACGGCAGCCCACCGCGCGGAGACATCGCCCCCCAGGTCGCGCTCGACCGCGACGGCCGCGGCACGGTGGCCTACGTCAAGGGCGAGGAGCTGCGGCTCGTGCCCGCTCGGCCCGATGGCTAGAGCAGCGCTCCTCGCCGCCCTGGCCGCGCTCTGCCTGGCCGCCCCGGCGGCGGCGCGCGCGCCGCTCGAGATCGGCGTGCAGGACGACCCGGTCTTCACCCGCGAGCCGTCTCACTACGGCGGCACCGCGGTGGGGCGGATGGTCCCGCGCTACGTGGGCTTCCGGGCGGCCAAGCGCCTGCGCGCGCGCGTGCTGAAGATCAACCTCCAGTGGAAGCACGTGATCGATGCGCCCCCGGACGCCGGCGGCGTGTACGACTGGACCTGGTACGACCGCGCCGTGGACGCCGCCCGGGCGCAGCGCATGATCCCGCAGGTCTCGCTGATGGGGGACGCGCCGGGCTTCGCCACCGCCGACGGGCAGCCCGGCTACAACGCCCCCGACCCCGGCCACTACGCCCGCTTCGCGGCCGACGCCGTGCGTCACTTTCGCGGCCGCGTGCGCCGCTGGGCGATCTGGAACGAGCCGAACTGGTCCACCTCGCTGGCGCCGGCCGAGCGCGCCGCCGAGATCTACCGGTCGCTCTACACGGCCGGCTACGCGGCGATCAAGGGCGCCGACCCGAACGCCTTCGTGCTGTTCGGCGAGCTGGCGCCGATGGGCAAGCCCGAGGCGGCGATCCCGCCGCTCGAGTTCCTGCGCGACGCGACCTGCCGCCGGCGCGACCTCCGCCCGGCCCGCGCCTGCGACGGCCTGATCGCCGACGGCTTCTCCCACCACCCCTACACGCTCCGCTGGGCGCCGGAGTTCCCGGGCCCGAGCGGCGACGACGTGACCACCGGCTCGCTCGGCCGCCTCTCGCGCGTCCTCGCCACCCTCGCGCGCAGGGGCGCGCTCGCCACGCCCGGCGGAAAGGGCCTCCCGCTGTACCTGAGCGAGTACGGCTTCCACGCCAACTCGCGGACGGTCCTCGAGCCGCAGCGCTCGCTGTTCTCGATCCGCGGCTTCGAGGCCGCGCTGCGCCACCCGCGCGTGCGCCAGATCGTCTGGTACCAGCTCTTCGCCCCGCCGCCGAACGGGCGCCGCCAGTGGGACACCGGGCTGTTCGAGCTGGACGGCACGGCGCGCCCCGCCTATAGCGCGCTGGTCCGCTGGGCGCGGCGAGCCGAGCGCGGCCGGCGGCTCCTGCTGCCCTCCCGCTGATAGGTTCGGCTCGCCTTGAGCGAGCCCCGCCACACCCTGATCAAGACCGCCTCCTACGAGGCCGTGCCCGACGAGGTGGGCCGCGTGCTGCTGCTCTACTCCGGCGGCCTCGACACGAGCGTGATGCTCAAGTGGATCCAGGACGAGTACGACGCGGAGGTCGTGGCCCTGACGGTCAACCTCGGCCAGCCCGACGAGGACTGGGAGGTGATCCGGGGCAAGGCGCTCGACATCGGAGCGGTCGACTGCCTCCTGGTGGACGCCCGCGAGGAGTTCGCCGAGGACTACGTGCTCCCCGCGATCAAGGCCAACGCCCTCTACGGCGGCGGCTACCCGCTGTTCACCGCGCTGGGCCGGCCGCTGATCGCCCGGCTGGCCGTGGAGAAGGCGCGCGAGACCGGCTGCGACACGATCGCCCACGGCTGCACCGGCAAGGGCAACGACCAGGTGCGCATCGAGGCCACGATCGCCACGCTGGCGCCCGAGCTCAAGGTCATCGCGCCCGTGCGCGGCTGGCAGATGGGCCGCGAGGAGGAGATCCGCTACGCGCGCGAGCACGGCATCCCGGTCAAGGGCGGCACCGAGGCTCCGCCCTACTCGATCGACGACAACCTCTGGGGCCGCTCCTCGGAGGGCGGGCCGATCGAGGACCTGTCGGAGCCCGCGCGCGACGACGTCTTCGAGCTGGTCACGCTCCCCGAGCTCGCCCCCGACGAGCCCGAGCTGGTCGAGGTCGAGTTCGAGCGCGGCCGCCCCGTGGCGATCGGCGGCGAGCGGCTGGGCCTGGTGGACCTGCTCGAGCGCGCGGGGGAGATCGGCCGCCGGCACGGGGTCGGCATCGTGGACCACATCGAGGACCGGATCGTCGGGCTCAAGGTGCGCGACATCTACGAGGTGCCCGCCGCCGCCCTGGTCCTGACCGCGCACAAGGAGCTGGAGAAGCTGGTCGGGACGATCCACCAGAACCAGTTCAAGCCGCAGCTCGACCAGCAGTGGGCGTTCCTGGTCTACGCCGGGCTCTGGCACGAGCCGCTGCTGGGCGACCTGAACGCGTTCATGGAGCGGGTCAACGAGCAGGTGACCGGCACGATCACGCTCAAGCTGTTCAAGGGCAGCGTGCGCCCGGTGGCCCGCTCGTCGCCCAACGCGCTCTACGACGCGGCGCTGGCCGGCTTCGGCGAGTCCGGCGGGCTGTTCTCGCAGCAGGCGAGCCCGGGCTTCATAGAGCTGTGGAGCCTCCAGTCGCGCATGGCGTACGGAATCCGCAATCGGGTAGAGGAGGAGCGATGACCTCGAAGAGCTACACCGTCCTGGGCTGGCTCGTCTGGCAGATCGCCTCGCGCGTCGCGAAGCGCAAGGTCAGGCAGAACCGCGCCAAGGTCGGCGCTGCCGCGGCCGTCGTCCTCGTGCTCGTGCTGGGCATCGCCGCGGCGCGGTCGAGCGACTAGCAGCGGTTTCCATAACGGCCCCCCCACCCGTCGGGGTGGAAACACCCGACTTGTCGGGGTTAAGTCACTTGTCCGCCGGGGGTCAAGAGCGGGCGCGACGTGTCGATAAGCGTCTGGCCCCGGTTCCCCGATCCGGGGTAACCGGCCGATGGCGCGCGACCCGAGGACACCCGGCAGGACCCGCCTGCTCAGGCTGCTCGCGCCCGTTCTCGCGCTCGTCTCCCTGCTGGCCCTCGCGCCGCCCGCGGCGGCCGATCGCTCCCCGCAGGTGCGCTACTCGACGATCGCCCGCGGCGACGTCAAGTACGTCGCGAACACGCTCCTGACCTGCCCCGGCAACGGCGGCGCGTGCCGCAACGCCAAGGACGGGAGCGACGCCACGGCCACCAACAACGCGTTCACGATGACCTACGTCGACGCGGACGCCGACGCCACCACCTTCAACTCGAGCAGCGCGAGCCTGAGCCTGCCGGCCGGTGCCACCGTCCTGTTCGCCGGGCTCTACTGGGGCGCCGACACGACCGCCGGCGCGGGCGGCGCGGCCGCTCCGAACCCCGCCGCGGCCGGGACCGTGAAGCTGAAGGCCCCCGGCTCGGCCGCCTACTCGACGGTCACCGCCACCACGCTCGACACCGACTCGGCCCGGACCAGCCGCTTCCAGGGCTTCGCCGACGTGACCACCCAGGTCCTGGCCGCGGGCACCGGCACCTACACGGTCGCCGACCTCCAGGCCGGGACCGGCGAGGACCGCTACGGCGGCTGGTCGCTGGCGATCGCCTACCGCGACACCACGCAGGCCGTCCACTGGCTCGGGATCTACGACGGGTTCGTCTCGCTGCGGGCGCCGGGCAACCCCGCGCAGGACCTGACGCTGACCGGCTTCCAGGCGCCGCCGACGGGGACCGTCAACGCGGCGCTCGGGCTCGTCTCCTACGAGGGCGACCTCGGCATCACCGGCGACACGGCCGACCTCGACGGCACGCAGCTCGTCGACGCCGTGCACCCGTCCGGCAACGCCGCCGAGTCGGTGATCGGCGCCTACGGCAGCCACGTCACCACGAAGAGCCCCCACTACGTGAACCAGCTCGGCTACGACGCGGCCATCTTCGACGCGGACGGGATCCTCACCAACGACCAGACGTCCACCACCCTGCACCTGACGACCACGCTGGACGTGTACCTGCCGGGCGTGATCTCGCTGGTGATCGACCAGACCGCCTCGCTGCCGGCCAACACCTCGCTGCCCACGATCTCGGGCACGCCGCAGGACGGGAGGGTGCTCACGGCCAACCCGGGCACCTGGAGCGGGACCACGCCGATGACCTTCGACTACCAGTGGCGGCGCTGCAACGCCGCGGGCGCGAGCTGCGTGGACATCTCCGGCGCGACCTCCCAGACCTACACGGCCCAGACCGCCGACATCGGCTCGACCGTGCGGGTGTTCGTGACGGCCACCAACGTGGTCGGCTCGGGCACGGCCACCTCCGCGCAGGTCGGCGCCGTGACCCCGGCGCCGCCGGAGAACACCGCGCTCCCGGCGATCAGCGGGACCACCCAGGACGGCCAGGTGCTGACCTCCACCACCGGGACCTGGACCGGCACCCCGACGATCACCTACGCCCGCCAGTGGCGCCGCTGCGACGCCTCGGGCGCGAGCTGCTCGGACATCGCGGGCGCGACCGGCACGACCTACTCGCTCACCCCGAGCGACGTGGGCTCGACCATCCGGGTGCGGGTCACGGGGACGAACGGGACCGGCAGCGCGAACGCCTCCAGCGACCAGACCGCGGTGGTGACCGCCATCCCGCCGGCCAACACCGTGCTGCCCGCCGTCTCGGGCACTGCTCGCGACGGCGAGGTGCTGAGCGCCTCCACGGGCACCTGGACCGGCACGCCGGCGATCTCGCACTCGTACCAGTGGCGGCGCTGCAACACGGGGGGCGCGAGCTGCTCCGACATCGCGGGCGCCACCGGCTCGACCTACACCGCCGTCGCGGCGGACGTGGGGGCGACCGTGCGGGTGGTCGTGACCGGGACCAACGCGGGCGGCAGCGCCCCGGCCACGAGCGCCCAGACCGCCGTGGTGGCGGCCGCGCCGCCCGCCAGCACCGGCTCGCCCTCGATCTCCGGCACCGCCCGCGAGGGCCAGACGCTGACCGCCGCGCCCGGGACCTGGTCCGGCACGAGCCCGATCGCCTTCACGCATCAGTGGCGCCGCTGCGACGCCTCGGGCGCGAGCTGCACGAACATCGGGGGCGCCACCGGCTCCACCTACGTCCTGACCGCGGCCGACATCGGGGCGACCGTGAGGGTGGTCGTGACCGGGACCAACGCCGGCGGCAGCGCCCCGGCCACGAGCTCGCAGACCGCCGCGGTGGCGGCCCTGCCGCCGGCCAGCACCGCCCCGCCCACGATCTCCGGCACTCCGCGCGACGGTCAGACGCTGACGGCGAGCACGGGCACGTGGACGAGCGGCGCCGCCCCGGTCACCCACGCCTACCGGTGGCGCCGCTGCAACGCCTCGGGCGCGAGCTGCTCGGACATCGCCGGGGCTACGGCCTCCACCTACGCGGCCGTACCGGCCGACATCGGCTCGACCCTGCGCGTGGCGGTGACCGCCACGAACTCCGGCGGCTCGTCCACCGCCACCAGCTCGCAGACTGGCCTCGTGGCCGCGATCCCGCCGGCGAACACCGCGCTTCCGTCGGTCTCGGGCACGCCCAAGGCGGGGCACGTCCTGACCTCGACCACCGGGACCTGGACCGGCTCGCCGGCGATCTCGTACTCCCGCCAGTGGCGCCGCTGCGACGCCTCCGGCGCGGCCTGCGCCGACATCCCCGGCGCGACCGGGACCACCTACGAGCTGACCAACGCGGACGTCGGCTCGACCGTGCGCGTGGCGGTCACGGGCACGAACGCCGGCGGCTCCGCCGGCGCGGCCTCGGCCCGGACCGCGGTGGTCGAGGACAGCCCGCCGGTCCTCGGCGGCGGGGGCGGGCCCTCGATCTCGGGCAGCCCGGTCGAGGGCGGCACGCTCATCGTGGACCCGGGCGACTGGGGCGGCACCACTCCGGTCACCTACACGTACCAGTGGCGCCGCTGTGACGCCGGCGGCGCCAACTGCACCGACATCCCCGGGGCCACCGGCTCGAGCTACACGCTCGGGTCCGGGGACGTCGGGCACACGATCGTCGTCGTGGTGACCGCCACCAACCCCTTCGGCTCGGAGTCCGCCGCGAGCGGGGCGACCGGGCGGGTCGAGCCCGAGCCCGAGCCGCCGGTGAACACGACCCCGCCGTCGGTGGGCGGCGACCCGGACTCGGGCGGCCCGCTCACCGCGAACCCCGGCCAGTGGACCGGCGGTGGCGGCGACCCGTCCTACCAGTGGGAGCGCTGCGACGCGAGCGGCGGGAACTGCACGGCGATCCCCGGCGCGACCGGCCCCACCTACACGCCCACGAAGGAGGACGAGGGCCAGACGATCCGCGTGATCGTCGTCGTCACCAACCCCGAGGGCTCGACCCGGGTGGTGTCGGAGCCGATCGGGCCGATCGACGTCCCCGGCGAGCAGAGGCCCGCGGACGAGAGGCCCGCGGACGAGAGGCCCGCGGACGAGCAGCCCGTCGACGACCTCGGCACGATCGGCGAGAGCCTGGTCGGCCCCGACTCGTGCACCCGCATCGCGGCCGGCACCGGCGTACGGCGCAAGCGGCTCACGGGCTTCGGGACCGTCAAGGTCCTGCTGCGGGCGAGCGCGTACGTGTCGCCGGAGAGCCCGCTGCGCATGTCCACCAGCGCCTCCCAGGGCAGGATCAAGGCGGTCCGCTACGTGCTCGACGGCCGCACGGTGGGCCAGCCCAAGCGCAAGCCCTACTGGCAGGACGTGACCCCCGCGGCCCTGGCCGTGAGCGGCTCGGACACGCACAGCCTGAAGGTCGTGCTCGTCCCGAGGAAGGGCAGGAGCGCCACGTTCTCGTTCGACGTCAAGACCCGGCCGTGCGACAACCTGCTCAGCGCCCGCCAGTGGAAGACCGTCAAGGGCACCGGCCTGCGCCTGCGCGTGGACAGCCGGGCGGCGCTCGGCCCGGTCACGTTCAAGGTCCCCTCGGCGATGCTGCCGAAGACCCGCGACGCCGGCAAGGGCGTGGGCCGGGTGCGCTACTTCACGCGCACGACGCGCCAGCCGTTCACGCTCTCGATGACCAAGCAGGCGCCCACCGTGCTGCTCGCGGGCGAGGGCAGGCCGCGGGTGGAGCTGATCAGGGGCGGGGCGGTGGTCTCGAACCTCCCGGCCGGGGTGGGCATCGTGGAGCTCACGCTCTACACCCAGAAGGCCACCAGCCCGAGGGCCCTCCTGGCCAAGGGCAAGAAGGCCAGGGTCAGCGCCGCGACCACCGCCGGCGGGGCCTCCGTGAGGCTGAACGCCACGCTCGTCGGCGGCGCTCGCTAGCTTCCCGCAAAGTCCGGCAGGGACGCCGCCGGGGGGCCTCGCACCGTCCGCACCCGCACATACGATCGAGCCGTGCCGCCCGCGGTTCATCTCCACGTGCACTCCGAGTACTCGCTGCTGGACGGTGCCTGCAAGATCGACGCTCTCGCGGCCCGCGCCGCCGAGCTCGACCAGCCCGCCCTCGGCCTGACCGACCACGGCGTGATGAACGGCGCGGTCGAGTTCCAGAACGCCTGCCGCAAGCACGGCGTCAAGCCGATTCTTGGGTTCGAGGCCTACCTCTGCGACGACCTGACCTCGGACGCCGTCCGCTACGAGCGCAACCACCTGACCCTGCTCGCCCAGAGCGACGAGGGCCTGCGCAACCTGGTCAAGCTCACCTCGGCCGGCTTCCTCGAGGGCAACAAGCGCGGCAAGTGCAACGTGGACATGGCGCTGCTCGACCGCCACTCGGCCGGCGTGATCGCGCTCACCGGCTGCCTCCAGTCGCGCTTCTGCCGCCGACTGGTCGAGGACAACCCGGCCGAGGCCCGCGCGCACGTGGACGACCTGATGCGCGTCTTCGGCCCCGACAACGTCTACTTCGAGGTCCAGAAGAACGGGATCCCCGAGCAGGACAAGGCCAACGAGGGGATCGTCCGCATCGCGCGCGAGGTCGGCCGCCCGCTGGTGGCCACCGCCGACGTGCACTACCTGCGCCGCGAGGACTACGACAACCACAGCGCGCTGCTCTGCGTGCAGACGAAGTCCACCCTGGCCGCGCCGAAGCTGTCGTTCGACACCAACGAGTTCTTCCTCAAGTCGAACGAGGAGATGGCGGAGTCGTTCGCCGAGTGGCCGGAGGCGATCGCCGCCACGGCCGAGATCGCCGAGCGCTGCGGCGCCGAGATCGAGCTGGGGAACATGCTGATCCCGAGCTACCCCGTGCCGGACGGGCGGCCGGAGCCGGACTACCTGCGCGAGCTGGCAATGGACGGGCTGCGGCGCCGCTACGGGGACCCGGTCCCGGCCGCGGCGGTGGAGCGGCTCGAGATGGAGCTGGGCGTGATCGTGAAGATGGGCTTCGCGGCCTACTTCCTGATCGTCTGGGACTTCGTCAAGTTCGCCAAGGACAACGGGATCGCCGTGGGGCCGGGGCGCGGCTCGGCGGCGGGCTCGATCGTCTCGTACGCGCTGAACATCACCGACGTGGACCCGCTCCGCTACGGCCTGCTGTTCGAGCGCTTCCTGAACGCCGAGCGCGTGTCGATGCCGGACATCGACATCGACTTCTCGGTGAAGGGCCGCGAGCGCGTGATCCGCTACGTGGCCGAGAAGTACGGCCAGGACTCGGTGGCCCAGATCATCACCTTCGGCCGCATGTTCCCGCGCGCGGCCACGCGCGACGCGGCGCGCGTGTTGGGCTTCGACTACGGCGCCGGCGACCGGCTGGCCAAGCTGATCCCCGACCCGATCATGGGCCGCCCGCCCTCGTTCGAGGACTGCCTGAAGCCGGGGGAGGAGCTGGCCCGCGCCTACAAGGACGACCCACAGGCCAGGCAGATCGTGGACGTGGCCCGGGGGCTCGAGGGCGTGGTGCGCAACTCCTCGATCCACGCCGCGGCGGTGGTGATCGCCGACCGGCCGCTCACCGACATCGTGCCGCTGCAGCTCGCCGAGGACCGGGGCGAGGTCACCGAGGACGGCGGGCGCGCCTACCGCACGGTCACCCAGTACTCGATGAAGCCGATCGAGGAGATCGGCCTCCTGAAGATGGACTTCCTCGGGCTGCGCAACCTCGACGTGATCGAGGCCGCGCTCGACATCGTCGAGCGCTCGAGCGGTGAGCGCCCGGACATGGCCCGGCTGCCGCTCGACGACGCCAAGACCTACGAGATGCTCGCCCGGGGCGACTCGATCGGCGTCTTCCAGTTCGAGTCGGAGGGCATGCGCGAGGCGCTCAAGAAGGTGCGCCCCACGGAGTTCGAGGACCTCGTCGCGCTCGTGGCGCTGTACCGCCCGGGCGCGATGCGCTTCATCGACACCTACGCGCGCAACAAGCGCAACCCCGAGGCGGTGGCGTACCCCGACGACCGCCTGCGCCCGATCACCGAGTCCACCTACGGGGTGATCCTGTACCAGGAGCAGTCGATGCGGATCGCCAAGGAGATCGCCGGCTTCTCCGGGCCCCAGGCGGACAACCTGCGCAAGGCGATCGGCAAGAAGGACCGGGCCAAGATGGCCACGATCAAGGACGACTTCGTGGCCGGCGCGCGCGCGTCAGGCACGAGCGAGCGGCTCGTGAACGAGCTGTGGGCTGTCAACGAGGCGGCGGCCGACTACTCCTTCAACAAGAGCCACGCGGCCTGCTACGCGCTGATCGCCTACCGCACGGCGTGGCTCAAGGCCAACTACCCGGCCGAGTACATGGCCGCCCTGATCTCGTCGGTGATGTCCACCAAGGACAAGGTGCCGTTCTTCGTCTCCCGCTGCGAGGAGATGGGGATCGAGGTGCTGCCGCCGGACGTGAACGAGTCGGGGCACGACTTCGTGGTCACCGGCGGCAACATCCGCTTCGGGCTCGACGCGGTCAAGAACGTGGGCGCGGCGGCGGTGGACGCCGTCATCGCCGCGCGCGAGGCGGACGGCCCGTTCACGTCGATCTGGGACTTCTGCGAGCGGGTGGACTGCCAGCGCGTGAACAAGAAGGCGATCGAGTCGCTGGTGCGCTGCGGCGCGCTCGACTCGACCGGCGCCACCCGGCGCGGGATGCTCGAGATCCTGCCGCAGGCCCAGGCGGCCGGGCAGAAGGTCCAGCAGGACGCCCAGCTCGGCCAGTCGTCGATCTTCGACCTCGACGAGGCGCCCAGCGCCCAGGCGCCCCGGCAGCACCCGCCGGTGCCGCCGCTCCCGGACGAGCGGGCGGAACTCAACGCGATGGAGAAGGAGACGCTCGGCCTCTTCCTCTCGAGCCACCCGTTCAAGGAGGTCCGGGCCGCTCTGCGCCTGAAGGTCGACTGCGGGCTGGCGGAGCTGGCCAAGAAGCGCGACGGCGAGTGGGTGACCGTCGGCGGGATGATCGCCGAGTCGAAGAAGATCCGGACCAAGAAGGGCGACCCGATGCTGTTCGCCACCCTCGACGACCTCGAGGCGCAGGTCGAGATCCTGGTCTTCAACAACGCCTACTCGGCCAACGCCGAGAAGATCGACACGGACAAGGTCGTGATCGTGCGGGGGAGGGTGGACCACAAGGAGCAGGGCGAGACGAAGCTCGTGGTCCAGGAGGCCGAGCCCTTCGAGCCGAGCGAGGAGGAGGTCGCGCGCGCCCGCGAGCAGGCGGCCGTGATCCTGGCCCCGCCACGGCTGAAGCTGCGCGTGCCGGCGGGCATCGACGCCGGCTGGCTCGAGGACCTGAAGGAGGTCGTCTCGCACAACCGCGGCGACCACGAGCTGGTCCTCTGCGTGGGCGACCGCACGCTCGTGCTCGGCGAGCAGTACCGCGTCTCACCGGGCCGCTTCTGCGCGGAGCTCCAGGAGCTGCCGGGCGCTCCGGAGCTGGTCTAAGCCCTAGTCGCCGAGCTGCCCGCGGACAGCGCCCTCCGGGTAGTCCGGGTTGTGGACCTGCACGTAGTAGGCGAGCGGGTCGGTGCGCAGCTCCCGGAGCACGACCGGGTCCACGAACCGGCACTGGGAGATCGTGTCGAGATCTCCCCCGTCGAGGCCGAACGGCCTCCGCGCACCAGTCCTCCCCAGCCGGGGATCAGCTGAGACTGTGCACTCCGCCAATGTTGCGGAGTGCGCATCTGGGACACTCGCCGCGTGGTCGGGACGCTCGAGTGGGCGCGGCGGACGAACGGGCGGCTCTCGCGCTGCGACCAGGTCGCGCTGCTCGTGCAGGGGATGCGGCGGATGGTGCCGCGGCGGGGGAGCCTCGGCGCGGCGCTCGACCTCGACGGCTACCGCTCGCCCGACTCGGCCGCGGCGCGCGAGGCGGAGGAGCTCTGCCGCGAGGCCTCGCCGCCGTTCCTCGAGGCGCACTGCCACGGGTGCACCTCTGGGGCGTCGCGATCGGCCGGGCCGAGAAGCTCGGGTTCGACGAGGAGGCGCTGTACGTCGCGTCGCTCACGCACGACCTCGGCCTGACCGACCGCTTCCGCGGGGCGTGGCCGGGCGCAGAGTGCTTCTCGCTCGACAGCGCGTCGGCCGCGCGCACCGTCCTGGACTCGGACACGGTCGCCGAGGCGATCACCCTGCACCTCAACGCGGCGGTCTCGCTCGAGCGCGGGCCCGAGGCGTACCTGCTCCAGATCGGCGCGGCGCTCGACGTGACGGGATACCGGTTCGGCGACGTGGAGCGCGGCACTCGGGAGGCCGTGCTCGCGCGCCACGCGCGGCAGCACATGAAGAGGGAGTTCTCGGAGCTCATGGACGGGGAGGTCGTCCTCCACCCGCACAGCCGGCCGGCCTTCTTCACCAAACGGACCGGCTTCAAGGGCATGATCGAGCGCGCGCCGTTCGAGGAGTGAGCGCGCACCGGCGGCCGCCGCAGGCTTAGACTTCCGCTATGCCGCAGGCAGCACAGGACCGACAGCTCAGCGAATGCCGCCAGTGCTGCTCGTTCTGCGACCGCGTGCTGCTCCCGTCGGGGTGTCTCGACTCGAACTGCGCGTACCTCTACCTGTACGACGACGAGGCCACCGGGCGCCGCTTCATGGGCTGCCTGAACAAGGTCTTCAAGGTCGAGATCGACGTGGAGCTCTTCCGCGAGTCGGAGCGCACGCGGCACGGGTTCGGCGGCGTGAAGCTGACCGGCTCGCCGATCCCGCAGTGCCGCACCGCCGTTGAGCGCGCGTACCACGGCTGCGGCGACGCCTTCGACTGCGTCAACCCACGCTTCTTCGAGGACCCGGCCCCGCCCGCCGCGGCCGACTTCGACCTCCGCGACGCGCTCTAGGCCGCCCCGAGCGCGCGCCGCTCGAACGACTGATCCCTTTTACTCACCATGGTGAGTAAAAAGCGCCAATCGCCCTAAGAGCGGCCGCCGCCGGACGAGCGGCCCCGCCTCGCCCCCTTACCCGCCGCCGTGCGCTTCGCGTAATCGCCGCGCTTCGCGGAGCCGCGGCGCTTCGCGGAGCCGCCGCGCTTCGGGGTCGAGCCGCCGCGCTTCGCGGCGGAGCGGC
>JALZEZ010000260.1 GCA_030861775.1 Actinomycetota bacterium | reverse complement strand
CCCTCAGCCTGGCCGGGCCGTGGCTCTCCGAGCGCTACACCGACCAGGCCCTCGACCTCTGGAGCGAGGAGCCCGCGCCGGCCTTCGACAAGCTCGACACCGCGGCCTCGCTCAACCCGCTCAGCCCCGGGCCGGACGTGGCGGCCGGCAGCATCGCCCTGCGGCTCGACCGCCCCGCGGAGGCCGAGGAGCGCTTCCGCGCCGCGCTCGAGCGCGAGCCGGGCGACTCGTACTCGCACCTGGAGCTGGGGTCGGTGCTGGTCAACGACGGCCGCCGGGCCGAGGGTCTCGCGCACCTGCGCCGCGCGCGCGAGCTGGACCCGCGCGACCAGATCATCCGCCGTGCCCTGAGGCGCGCCCGCCGCGGCGGCGAGATCGACATCGCAGCGATGAACGAGGAGATCGCGGAGCGCTACCGCGAGCTGGGCGACTAGGTCACGAGCGCCGCGGAGCTGTCCTCCTCCACGGACGACTGGTCGCGCGACTCGATCAGCAGCACGAGCCCGACCAGGACCGCGATCGAGACGATCAGCACGGCGAGCCAGTACAGGACCGTGAGCAGGACGCGCTTCATCAGTCGACCCGGGCGTTGACGAGGCGGGCAAAGACGACGATGCGCTGCGAGGCGCTGTACAGCGGGTGGCAGGCGCTGAGCACCAGGCGCTCCGGCCCCTTGACGCGGCGGATGATCCAGGTGGCGTCGGGATCCACGATCTGGGTCTTCTCCACCTTGTACTCGAGCCTGCCGTAGGGCATTTTCAGCACGATGTGCTGACCGGCCTTCAGGTCGTCCACGGTCCGGAACGGCGCCCCGTAGGTGGTCCGGTGACCCGCGATCGCCACGGTCCCGCCCTCGCCCGGGAACGGGGTGGAGGGATAGTGGCCGGGGCCCTTGCGCAGCACGTCGAGGTCGGTCCCCTGGACGAACACGTACTCGCGGTCGAGGCTCGGCATCTCGATCCGGCCGACCGGCTCGCCCTCCTTCGTGCGCTCCCGGTCGAGCTCCGCCAGCCGGGCTATCCGGCGCTTCACGTCCTTGATCGAGGCCGTGAGCTCCTTGTCGCGGGTGGCCGACGAGGACAGGGCGTCGAGCTCGTCCTCGAGCTCGTCCTGGTCGCGCGCGGCCATGAACGCGGACACGGGCTCCTGCCAGGCGAGGGTGACGCCCGCGTCAGCGAGCATCAGCACCCCGCTGACGATCAGCACGGAGGCCACGAACCGCAGCACCCCTCGGATCCATCCGCCTGCCGGACGCACGCTGACCCAGTCTAGGTGGGCCGTCGGTACCCTAGGCGCCCTCCGATCACGAACTCGAGGGGTGAGCCCTACCAGATGGCGAAGCAGATGACGCCGCTGCCGGACGCGCAGTCGGTCCGTGTGAATCCGACGGCGGAGGAGCTCAAGGAGCTCGCGGCCAGGATGCCGAACGCACGGCGGACGAAGTACGACAACCTGAACGTGCAGACCGAGGTACTGGCTCGCTCCAAGGCGTCCACCTTCCTGATCCTCGACGATCCCGACTCCAGCTCGCAGCAGGCCATCTCGCGCGAGGAGGGGGACCGCGTCGCCCGGCTCCAGGACGAGTACATCGCCGGCCGGGACATGGTCGTGGTCGACGGCTACATCGGCAACGACCCGGACTTCCGCACGCCCGCCCGCCTCTACATCGAGGAGGCGAACGCGAACATCGCCGGGATGCAGAAGCAGCTCTACTTCGACGTCGAGGACCGCGACGGGTTCGAGCCGGAGCTCACCGTGATCTACACCCCGAACCTCAGGGTCGAGGGCTTCCCGAACGACCGCGTGATCGCCGTGGACCTCGAGCGCGGCGTGACCCGGGTCTGCAACTCCGACTACTTCGGCGAGTCGAAGAAGGGCGGGCTGCGGATGTGGAACAAGCTCGTCTACGACCGCGGCGGCCTACCGCTCCACGCCGGCTGCAAGGTGATCCCGACGGACGACGGCGACAAGGTCGCGCTGATCGTCGGGCTCTCGGGCACCGGCAAGACCACCACCACCTTCACGCGCCAGAACGGCTCGCTGCCGGTGCAGGACGACTTCGTGGCGATGATGCCGGGCGGCAAGGTCTACGCCACCGAGGCCGGCTGCTTCGCGAAGACCTTCGCGCTCTCGCCCCAGGACGAGCCCACCATCCACGGCGCCGTGACCAAGCCCGAGGCCTACCTCGAGAACGTGTCCCAGGACGACTCCGGCGAGCTCGACTTCTTCGACACGAGCTACACGCAGAACGGGCGGGCCACGTTCTCGTTCTCGTCGATCGAGGCCGCCGACGCCCGCGAGCTCCAGTCCGCGGACTTCCTGCTGATCCTCAACCGCAACGAGAACATCATCCCGGCGGTCGCGCACCTGAACGCGGAGCAGGCGGCCGCCTACTTCATGCTCGGCGAGACGCAGGGCACGAGCGCCGGCGGCGCCGAGGAGGCCGGCAAGTTCCTGCGCGTGCCCGGCACCAACCCGTTCTTCCCGGACGACCACGACCACCAGGGCAACCGCTTCCTGGAGCTCATGGGCGAGCACCAGCTCGACGTCTACCTGATGAACACCGGCCGCGTGGGCGGGCCCGACGACGACGAGCGCTCGGCGAAGGTGCGCATCCCGCACTCGTCGGCGATCGTGAAGGGCATCGCCGAGGGCACGATCGAGTGGGAGGACGACCCGGACTTCGGCTACAAGGTGGCCACCCGCGTGCCGGGGATCGACGAGTCGGACTCGGCCGTGCTGCGCCCGCGCGAGCTGTACGAGTCGCAGGGCCGCGAGGACGAGTACCGGAAGATCGTCGACACCCTCAAGGGCGAGCGGGTCGAGTTCCTCGGGAAGTTCCCGGCGCTGACGGCCGAGATCGTCGACGCGGTCAGGTAGGGCGGGGCGCCCTCAGTGGGCGTCTTCGCCGTTGGGCGTCGATAGCGGGGGACGCGACTCCTCCGCCAGCGAGGTGATCGTGAGCGGGCCGCGGGCCGCGTTCTCGAGCACCTCGCTCGCCTCCTCGGCCGAGCGGGCGTAGAGCTCGACCAGCATGTGCACGACGATCTGGTCGCCGTCGTGCTTGTGGAAGCGGACGTGGGTGAAGAACTCGCGCGTGCCGTGGTCGCCGAACGCGCCGAAGGCGAGCGAGTCCGCGGCCTCGGGGCCGGAGCAGCTCTCGACCGCGTCCGAATCGACCGTGACCGTGCACGAGGCCACCCAGGGCGTGCCGGCGATCATCCGCTCCCAGCGGTCCTCGACCGCCTCGATGCGGCTGATGCGGCGGCCGTTCTCCTCGTAGAAGGCCAGGCTCAGGTGGGGCTGGTCGTGCAGGCAGTCGAGACACTGGACGACCGCCTCCTGGACCTCCTCGACGGGCTCCACGGCCTCGCCGGAGTCGGGGTCGACCTTGAGGACGCCCTCGTAGTGAACCTGGACCTCCAGGTTCTGTGACCAGCAGCGATAGCAGCGCAGCCAGCTCGCGGCGGTTCCGAGCGAGTCCGGAGCCGATCCCTCCATGTTCCGATTATGGCGGAGAGCGTCCAGCCCGAACAGCTATAAGTGGCGGATGCCCCACAGGTCGCGCCTCGGCGAGGTGCTCAGGCACCCGCTATTCCTCACCGCGGTGGCGGGCGTGCTCGTCGTGGTGCTGGTCTCGCTGGTCCGCGACGGGGACGACGGACCGGCCTCGGTGAGCGGGACGCCGAAGGAGGCGGTGGACGTGGTGGAGGCGTTCCGCAAGGCGCTGACGGCGCGCGACTTCGCCACGATCTGCGACGGGCTCTTCACCACCGAGGCCCGCGAGGCCGCCGGCGGGGACGACTGCCAGTCGGTCCTGGCGCAGGAGACGGCCAAGCTGCGCGATCCGGAGGTCCGGATCACCGGGCTGACCGTGAGCAAGGACGGCGCGACCGTGCAGGTGCGGGCCGGCGTGCGCGGCGAGCCCGCCGTGCCCGACACGATCCGCCTGGTGCGCGAGGAGGGGCGCTTCCGGATCGCCTCGGCGGGGCCGGCGCCCACCGAGCGCTAGCGAGTGTTACAGGACCGTTAAAAAGGGGTCAGACCCCTTTTTCGTGCTAGCGCGGCGCGAGCGCCTCGAGGGTGGCGTCGAAGTCGGTGCCTGAGATGCCGCCCACGCACGGCGAGGTGGCGCCCGCCTCGCGGTAGGTCTCGACCGAGGCCTTCGCCTCGTCGGCCGTGCCGATGGCGCCGAGCACGTTCAGGAAGTCGTCGGAGATCGCGGCGGCGGCGCCCTCGGAGTCGCCCGCGGCCATCTTCTCGTCGAATCCCTGGATGTCCGCGCCGAAGCCCGAGCGCTCCAGCATCTTGCGGTAGAAGGGCAGCGAGAAGTAGGTGGTCAGCTCGCCGCGCAGGCGGGCGCGGGCCGCGTCGGGGTCGTCGGTGACCGCGCTGGGGACGGCCGCGACGACGTCGAAGCCGTCGAGATCCTTGCCCGCCCGCTCGCGGCCGGTGCGGATCTCGGGGACGACCACTTCGCGGATGTAGTTCGGGTTGCAGAGCCAGAGGATCACGCCGTCGCCGATCTCGCCCGCCAGCCGGAGCATCCCGGGGGAGAGGGCGGCGAGGTAGACCGGCAGGTCGGCGCGCGGCTGCGGGCCCATGAAGCGGAACTGGGTGCGGAAGCGCTCGTTGTCCTGGGGCGGCTCCTCACCCGCGAAGACGGCCCGCAGGACGCCCACGTACTCGCGCATCTCCTTCACCGGCTCGCCGCTCTCGCTGCCGAACCAGTTCTCGACGGTGATCTTGTGCGAGACGCCGATGCCGAGCACCAGGCGGCCGTTCGAGATCGCGTCCACGGTGACGGCCTGCTGGGCGGTGGCCACCGGCGAGCGCGAGTAGAGCGGGAGCACGCCGGTGCCGACCCGGACGCGCTCGGTGGCGTTGGCGTAGGCCGCGAGCAGCGTGAGCGAGTCGTGGCCGGCCAGGTGGGTGGTGAAGACCGAGTCGTAGCCCAACTCCTCCGCCTTGCGCACGCGCTCGAGCGCCGACGCGAGCCTGCGGCCCACCGAGATGAAGGCGCCTTGGGGCAAGGGGCTGGGAGCATACGGATCGTGATCGGGGCGATCCTGGCCGGTGGCCGCGGGCGCCGGATGGGCGGCGGCAAGCCGGGGCGCGAGCTGGCCGGGCGGCCGCTGGTGGCGTGGCCGGCCGAGGCGGTCTCGGAGGTGTGCTCGCGGGTGGTGGTGGTGGCGAAGGCCGAGACCGAGCTGCCCGCGCTGCCGGGCGTCGAGCGCTGGGACGAGCCCGGCGGCGACCACCATCCGGCGCGCGGGATCGCGTACGCGCTGGAGCGGGCGGGCGAGCCGGTGCTGGTGTGCGCGGCGGACATGCCGTTCGTGACCGGCGAGGTGTGCCGGGGGCTGGCGGAGGCCCTCGGGGGCGCGGCGGGGCCGCCGGCCGAAGCGGAGCCGCTCGGGCCGGCGG
>JALZEZ010000259.1 GCA_030861775.1 Actinomycetota bacterium | reverse complement strand
CCACGCCGGGGTGCCCACCGACGTGCGAGCGATAGGGGGCCCGGTCGTCGCGGGGAGGGGCCGCGGCGGCCGGGTCCGGCCGCTTCGCGGGGGAGCGAGCATCGGTCACCCGGAGGGGATCCCGGGCACGCTCGGGCTCGCGTACGGCGGGTACCTCCTGACGAGCGGCCACGTCGCCGCGAGGCTGAACCGAGCCGAGCCGGGCGACGCGCTGCTCCAGCCGGCCCCGGCCGACGGGGGACGCCTGCCGGCGGACCGGGTCGGCACGCTCGCCCGCTTCGTGCCGCTCGACCTCGATCCTCCGGTCCCGCGCGCGTCTCATCGCAACGTCGTGGACGCGGCCCTGGCCAGGCAGGAGGAGCGGGCGGCGGCGTCCGAGGTCCGCTCGATCGGGCGGCTGCGGGGCTGGCGGCCCGAGGGCTGCCTCGACGTCGGGTCGCCTGTGCAGAAGACGGGGCGCAGCACCGGGCACACCCGGGGACGCGTGACCGCGCTTCACGTCACGATCGACGTCGCCTTCGGGTGGCAGACGGCCCGCTTCGAGCGGCAGATACTGACCACACGGATGTCCGCGGCCGGCGACTCCGGCGCGATCGCCGCCACCGAGGACGGCCTTGCGGTCGGGCTCGTCTGCGCGGGCTCCGAGCACGCCACGGTCGTGAATCCGATCGAGCCGCTGGGGGAGCTGCTCGGCGTTCCGCTCCCCGCGCCCTAGCGGCTCAGCGAGTGCTTCTGGGTGCACGCGTCCAGGGCGTCGAGCACCATCCGGCGCCGCGTCGCGCCCACCCGCTCACCTCGTCCCGAGCCGCTGTAGAGCCCGATGCGGTACTGCCTGCGGGCGCGCGCGACGATGCAGACCCGCTGTACGGCGGCCTTCACCTGCGCGTTGGTCGTCCTGTGCAGGGGCGACCCGATGTTGAGCATCGGTGCCGCGGAGCGCGGTGCCGCCCGCCAGGCGCGATAGGCGGCGCGCGTCTCCAGGTCGAGCCCGTCCGAGGACGCATAGAGCTGCTTGAAGCGGGCCTTCAGGACCCTCGCGGCCTCGTGGTCGCGCCCCGCCCACCTGCCGAAGTTGTAGGCCATGAAGACGTATCCCTTGCGCTTCCTGGTCGGCAGGCGCTCGACGGACCAGATGCGGCTCTGCAGCTGGTAGCAGCGCAGCATCGCGCGGCGATCGCGCACGCTCGAGTGGCTGGGGTTGGTGTCGTCGTAAGCCCACACGGGCACGCCGCCCGCGGGCAGGTTCCTTCTGTTGCTGTACTTGCAGCTCGTGGGCGCGAGGCGCTCGTCGCTGTCGCGCCTCACCACGCGATCCCACGCCCAGCACCCGTTCGTTTCCCGTGCCCTGACGTTCGTTGAGGGTCCGGAGATCGCGAACGTGACGGCCATCCGCGGGCCGGAGGCGCACTCCGTACCCGTGACCTCGCGCGTAGCGCCTCCGCCCCCGCCTCCGCCCACCGAGAACCGCCACGACACGACCGTCTGAGGATTCCCCGCGGTGTCGGTCGCCGTGATCGTCGCGGTGTGCTCGCCCTGGCTCATCCCCGAAGTCGGGACGTATGCGAGCGAGCCGGCCGCCTCGATCGCGGCCACGAGCTCACCGTCGAGATGCAGGTAGGCGTCGCGGAGCCGGGCGTCACCCACGTCCGCCCCCACGGCCGCGGTGGGCGAGACGTCGAGCTGACCGTCCGCCGGCGTCACGTTCGTGACCGTCGGCGACTGGTTGTCGATGGCGTACCAGCGAACGCGCCCGTCGATCACGAGCCCGTGGAAGTCGTAGCTTCCGGTCGCTCCGAGGAACCTGAGACCCAGCCGTGGTTTCTGCGGCGCCCCTCTCGGTGGAAGCTCGAAGGTGCGATTGAACGGCGAGGCGCTGGTCGCCGGGCTCCCGGGGGCCTCGCTGCTGGGGCTGCAGGGGGCCGAGCCGTCGTCGTAGCAGGCGAAGACCGCGAACCTCGAGGCGAGGTTCGCCCCGATCGCGACGCGCGCCAGGTAGCCCTCGACGGGGCCGGTGAGCGTGCGGGCATCGGGACCGCCGAACCGCCGGTAGGCGACCTCGCCGTTCGAGTAGGAGAGGGACCCGGAGCCGTATCCGGGGACCAGCCGCAGCGAGTTGTCCTCGGTTCCGTCCGCGGTCGGCCGCGCGGAGAAGCGGTAGTTCGGACCGTGCGTGCAGAAGGCCGGGCAGTTGCTGTGGCTCACCGGATCGCCGAGCGAGATCTCACCGGCGTCGGCGGCGGCCGGCCACCACGCGGCCGCGGCGAGCGCACCGGCTACGGCGACGAGCGCACTGGGCCGGCGCACCGCGCCACCTGCCCGCTCGATACTGGTCCTGCGCACCCGGCGTCCCCTCACGTGCATCCTCGACGTCACCCGGGGGCGCTGTCAATCCCCCGTATCGGGTATAGGGTTCGCTCAACAGTTCTGGAGGAGGGGGAAAGCATGTCGGACTACGCACTCGAAACGCACGAGGAAGGCCCTCTGCTGCTCGACTTCGACGACGCCGAGCTGGTGCCGCCGAAGGATCCGGGCACGGGCGGGGTCGTCCTGCGGGTCCGCGGGCAGGCTCCGTGCATGAACATGGTGGTGAGGCTGGTGCCGGTCCGCTACATCCAGCAGCCGGAGTACTGGGTCGTGCACGTCGTCGGCGACCTCCAGGGCGGGGTGTGCCTGGAGGCCATCCGCGACTACGACGAGATCCTCGCCCCGTCGCCGCTCGGCAAGCGGGGCGTGGTCGTGGTCGGGGAGTCGAAGAGGGAGCTCCTGGAGAACCCCCAGTAGGCGGGCTGGGCCGAGGCCGTCACGGCGAGAACACCTTCGTATTACGTCCCGGAAAAGCCGAGACGTCCCGGGCATCGGCGGAATCCTGGCCGATTGGCCCACAACTCTACGATAGTTTAGTGTGGCGCCCTGGGCGATGGATTAGGAGGCGTCGTGAGAAAAGCGAGCTGGTTGACGCGTTGCCGACCGCGTCAGTGGCGATGGCCCCTAGTCTGGGCGAGGTGTCGTCGGAGAAGGGCGACGAACAGGCTCGTGGCCACGTTTCCCGCCGACGAGCGGCACCTCGTACTGGTTGCTGCTGTGGAGCTGGATGCGTCCGCCGCCGAGTCCGCCAACGTACGCCTTGCGACCGGGCTGGAGGTGACCGATGTAAGTCGGCATCCGTCGAGGGCCAACGCGCTGCTCGCACGCGTGGAGCTTGAGCCGGACGCGCCGCTGACCGTGGACCGCGCCGAGATCACCGACCTGCGAACGGCCGCCGGAGACACGCTCGATACGGTGGTTGGCCCCGAGTTCGTGCACGGCGTGCGCGAACCAATGGAGCTGAAGCTCGCCAACCTGGACGGCCGGTCCCCGTTCGGCTCGAAGCTGGTCGACAAGCACGTCACGATCAGCTGCTGCACCGGCTGCAACGGCGGGATCCACGACCGGGGACTCGTCGTGCTCAACAACCACATCGGCGGACCATGGAGCTCGATGTGGGTGCAGACGAATCAGCCGCTCGAGGCGCCGTACCCTCGCTGGCAGAAGGTGCGGATGGCCGGAGGGGTGCTCGAGGAACGCAGCGGCTCGACCGTGGTCGTCGACCGAGGGTGGATGGAGATCGCCAAGCTCGACGAGCCGGAGCACCATGCTCCGCCTGCCCTCCGCATCACCACAGCAGACCTACCTGAAGACACCAGCCGCCTGCTAATACACAAGAGTCTCGAGGGTGCATACGTGGAATTTCGGAAAGTCGAGGTCATCTCGGCGGAGCGCGTTGAGCCTGACAAGGCCGACGAGGAGGGCACGCTACGCCTAAGCCGCGTCGAAGTTAGCTTCTCCGATCCCTCCGGTGGACGGACCGCGGCTTGGCTCTATCAAGGCGCGATGGACGCGATGAGCGACCACCGCCGCCTTGCCGGCCTGCGCGGTTTCGTGCACGCCGAGGAGCCAGGTCGATACGTGGTCCTCAGCGACAAGGAGGAGGACGTGATCACCGAGTAATGCGGAGTTCACCGGTCGCGAAGGGGATGGTCACCGAGGTGACGGTGCAGTAGCCGACCGCCCCTACCGCCGGCGGCAGTCCACTCGCTCGGCCAGCTCCGGCGGTCGGGATGACACTCGAAGATGCGCCGATCAGGCGAACGAAGCGTCCCCGATGGTGCGGGGCGCTGGTCGGTCTGCGAGATTTCACCAATGGCGGAGAATTCCGACGGGTCGAAGCCGGACCTGACTTCGATCACGGCCGGTGTCGTGGCCGTCCTCGGGTGTGACGTCCCGAAGAGCCGAGCGCCAAGATCATCCGTGTGCGGGACGGTTGGCCGCAGACATGCTCATCGTCCTTCATCACGGCGCACGCATAGCTAGCCACGTCCCTGGCGGATGTCGTGTCGTTGAAGGAGCGCGGCTACGACGCGACCTGCGTAAGCGACGTCACGAGCGTCGCCGCGGCCACACTGCTTGGGGATGCTCGACCTCGTTCTAGCTCGGGCAGGGCGTGAACACGCCGATCTGGTCGAGGTACGAGCCAGATCGGCCGAAGAACCCGCCCACCACATCGAGCCGGTCCTCGCTGAACGGGCTGCCGCCAGACCCGCCGAAGGGGCCGTATGTCTGCTTGTTGGTCGTGATGGTGAGCTGGTCGACGTACCAGCCGGACCGCCCGTCGAAGTTCTGGATCACCTCGTCGGCCGCGAAAACGATGTTCTGCAGGCCACCTCCACTGCCGCCGTGCCACGGGCCGGTGACCCGGCCGCCGCCGCAGTTGAGGAAGACGGGTTGGATCGCGTCGACTAAGGACCCGGACCGGATGTTGAACCCCGCAAGCCGGACAACCTGGGTGAGGTCGTCGGTGAACGGGGCTCCGCCGGTGCCCCCGTGGGTGTCGCTGGGTCTCCAGGCCATGAGACTCTCCCTCCTGCGAGTTCTAAGCGTGGTCCCATGCACGCTCAACAGAAGTAAATATTTTAAACAGTCACGGCGCCACTGTCGGATTTTCACGCGCTCAACCGCCGCGTGCTTACCTTGAGCCACGACTGCCGTCGCAGTCGTCAAGGGAAGCAGTTCCGGGAGTTGCGGGACGGCACGAAGATCGCCTTCCAGAGAGACAGCGGGTCGAACGCCGAGGCCTACGTCCAGGTCCACAAATAGGCGTCGCACGACGTCGTTCGAACTGATTACGTCTGCGCCGTCCGCTTCCGCGGTTCATCCGATCCCTGGCCTACGGTCGCCCGAGGTGAACCAGCCAGACGACCTGCGGGCGACTCTGCTCAACGCTATCGGCGCGCTCGGTGGCGCCGTCGGCATCGTCTACTCGATGTGGGCGAGGCCCTTGTGGAAGCGGCGGCGGCCTCGGTCAGGCAGCGGTTGACCTTCGTATTATGTCCGGAAACGCCGCGCCAAGACGGCTCTTGAGTCGCGGGCGGCCGGCCCGGAGGCTGGGCC
>JALZEZ010000545.1 GCA_030861775.1 Actinomycetota bacterium | reverse complement strand
GCCATGTGCTGCGTGCGCGGGAGGGCGCGGGTGGCGTCCTCGTCGAGCGGGAGGGCGCGGGTGGCCGCGGTCTCCTCGCCGCGCAGGCCGCTCTCCAGGGCCGCGGCCATCTCGAGCGCGGACGAGTAGCGGCGGGCCGCGTCGCGCTCCAGGCAGGCCCGCACCGCGCGGTCGAGCTCGGGCGAGACGTCCTGGCGGAAGTCGGTGATCGGGACGACCGACTCCTGCTGCTGCTTGAGCGCGAGCTCGGTCAGCGAGCCGTACTCGTGCGGCAGCCGCCCGGCCAGGAACTGGTAGGTGCAGACCCCGAGCGAGTAGATGTCGGAGGCCACCCCGCTCTCCTCGCCCGCCGCCTGCTCGGGGGAGAGGTAGGCCGCCGTGCCCAGCACCGAGCCGACCTGCGTGATGCGCGTCTGCTCGGCCGCCTTTGCGATCCCGAAGTCGGCCAGCTTGGTGGTGCCGCTCTCCGAGGCGACCAGCAGGTTGCCGGGCTTCACGTCGCGGTGGATCACACCCGCGCGGTGGGCGTAGTCGAGGCCGTGGCAGGCGTCGCGCACGATGCGGACGGTGTCCTCGGCGTCGAACATGCGGTGCTGGCGCAGGAGGTCGGCGCAGGAGGGGCCCTCGACGAACTCCATGACGATGTAGTGGCGCCCGGAGGGCTCGTCCTGGCCGGAGTCGAAGACCTGCACGATGTTCGGGTGCTGGAGCCGCGCCGCGGCCAGCGCCTCGCGGCGGAAGCGGGCCACGAAGGCCTCGTCGTCGGCCAGGTGCTCGGCCAGCAGCTTCACCGCCACCGGCCGCTCGAGCACGGTGTCCTGGGCCCGGAAGACGGTGGACATGCCGCCCGCGCCGAGGCGGCCCTCGATCCGGTAGCGCCCGGCGACCTCGCTCGGAGTGGCCATCAGCCGCCCGCCTCCGGCCGCACCGCACCCTCGGGCGGCGCGGGCTGGCCGCCGCCGTTCCCCTGTCCGTTGCCCTCCTCCTCGCCGGGCCCCCTCTGCTCGTCGTTCCCGTTGCCGGGCTCCGGCGGCGGGGTCGGCTCCTCCTCCGGCGGCTGCGTCGTCTCCGGCGGCTGCGTGGTGGTCTCGGGCGGGGTGGTCGTCGTCTCCGGCTCCGTCGTGGTGGTGGTGGTCTCCTCCCGCTCCTGGTCGCGCGCCGTGCACTCGGCCTCGACCAGGGTGCGCAGGTGCGCGATGCCGTCCTCGACCGTGTCGCGGACGTCGGAGCCCTCCGGCAGCGTGGCCGCGCGCTCCTCGAGCTTCGGCAGGCTGTCCTCCTCGAGGTCGCCGCAGCGGAGCGGGTCGAGGCGGCGCTTGGCCTCGAGCAGGGCGGAGCGCAGCTCGGCCGCGTCGTCGCGCGGGATCTTGGTGTCGTCGCCGCAGGCGGTGACCAGGACCGCCAGCGCCGTCAGGAGCAGGACCGCCCGTCTCATCACTGGCCCACGTACAGTCGCCTGCCGAGCACGTCGGGGAGCCCGGCCCGCTCGATCGCGCGGGCGGCGTCGTCGATCGGGTACTCGACGCGGCGCCAGCTCGCGCTCCAGGTCTCGAGGTCGAGCAGGAGCCAGGCGGCGCGCGGGTCGCCGTCGCGCGGCTGGCCCACGCCGCCGGGGTTCACGATCCAGTCGCCCCGGGAGAGGTCGAGCTCGGTGCCGCCGGGGGCCTGGTCGCCGCTGACCGGCCCTTCCTCGCCGCGCATGAACCACAGCGCCACGTGCGAGTGCCCGACGGCGCCCACCCGCGGCCCCATGGCGTCCATGCACTCGCCCGCCTGCGTGGTGGAGAGGACGTACTCCCAGACCGGGTCGCGCGGGCTGGCGTGGTAGAGGCCCAGCTCGCCGGCCTCGGTGTTGGTCTCGAGCCCCGCGAGGTAGTCCACCGACTCCTGCGCGATGTTCTCCTGGGTCCAGATCGCCGCCACCGCGGCGTTGTGCGAGAACTCGGTGATCTCGAGCTTGTCGATCACGACCAGATCATGGTTGCCGATCAGGCAAACGTCGCAGGCCTCGCGGGCGAGCGCGACGCACTCGTCGGGCTGCGCGCCGTAGCCCACCAGGTCGCCCAGGCACCAGCGCGCGTCCACCCCCGCGCGGCGGATGTCCTCCAGCACCGCCTCGAAGGCGGGCAGGTTGCCGTGGACGTCCGAGATCAGGGCGATGCGGGTCGCTCCTACATTGTCAGGGGTATGCGCGGTCATCGTTTCGGGCTGCCGGTGGCGGTGGCGATGACGGTCGTCGCCGCTGGGGCGGCGACCCTCGCCATACGGCCGCGGAGCGGCCTGATCGAGCCCGCACCGGCGGACGCGCAAGCCTACTTCAGCCCATCCGAGCTCGATCGGATACGAGACTACTCACGACCGCAGCGGGCCCTCGGGATCGCGGGCCTGGCGCTGAGCGGAGGCGCGCTGGCGCTGGTGGCGCTGCGGCCGCCGCGGGCGGTCCGGCGTGCGC
>JALZEZ010000258.1 GCA_030861775.1 Actinomycetota bacterium | reverse complement strand
GCCGAGGCCGAGGTCGGCCCGCCCGCGCTGACGGTCGTCGGTGCGGTGGCGGACCTGCACGGGCGCCTGGGCTGGTTCGAGCGCGAGCGGCCCCTCGCGGGCCGGACCGTCGTCGTCACACGCGCGCGCGAGCAGGTCAGCGCGCTCGCCGCGCGGCTCGAGCTCGAGCTCGGCGCCGAGGTGGTCGAGGCGCCGGTGATCCGCACGGAGCCGCTCCCGGCGGAGGAGGTCGATCGCGGGCTGCGGCCGCTCGGCGAGTACGACCTCATCTGCCTCACGAGCCAGAACGCGGTGGGCCCGCTGTTCGACGCCCTGGGCAGGCAGGGCCTCGACGCCCGGGGCCTGGCGGGCGTCCGCGTGGCGACGATCGGGACCATGACCGCGGCACGCCTCGAGGCGTCCGGCGTGAGGCCGGACGTCGTGCCCGAGCGGCAGGTGGCCGAGGGGCTGGTGGAGGCCCTCGCGGTCGAGGACCTCGCCGGGCGCCGCGTGCTGGTGGCGCGCGCGGCGGAGGGTCGCGAGCTCCTGCCGGACGCCCTGCGCGGGCGCGGGGCCGAGGTCGACGTGGTCGCGCTCTACCGCACGCTTCGTCTGGAGCCCCCGGGGCCGGCGCTGGAGGCCGCCACCCGGGCCGACTACGTCACGTTCACCTCCAGCTCGACGGTCAGCTACTTCGCCGAGGCGATCGGCGACCGCTTCCCGCGCGCGGCGCGCGTCGTGTCGATCGGCCCGGCCACCAGCGCCACCGCCCGCGAGCTCGGCATCGAGGTCCACGTCGAGGCCGCGAAGCACGACGTCGACGGCCTGGTCGAGGCCCTGCTCGAGGACGCGCGATCGTCGTAACGCTGCTCACCGACTACGGGCGCGGCGACGAGTTCGTCGGCGTCTGCCACGGCGTGATCCGGCGGATCGCGCCCGAGGTGCCGATCGTGGACGTGACCCACGGCATCACGCGGCACGGCGTGCGCCACGGGGCGCTGGTGCTGGCGGCCTCGCTGCCGTACATGCCGGTGGGCGTGCACGTGGCGGTGGTCGATCCGCAGGTTGGGACCGAGCGCCGGGCGGTGGCGCTGCGCTGCGTGGACGGGCGGCTGCTGGTGGGGCCGGACAACGGGGTGCTGAGCCTGGCCTGGGAGCGGGCCGGGGGCGTGGACGAGGCGGTCGACATCAGCCGCTCCCCGCACCGGCTCGAGCCGGTCTCGGCCACCTTCCACGGGCGCGACGTGTTCGCGCCGGTGGCGGCGCACCTGGCGAGCGGCGCGGAGCTGTCCGACGCCGGCGATCCGCTCGACCCGGAGCAGCTCGTGCGGCTCGCGCTCCCGGAGCCGCGGCTGGCGGCCGACTCCGCCGCCGCCCACGCCCTCGTGATCGACGGCTTCGGGAACGTCGCCCTCGACCTGCGTCACGAGCACCTGCGGGGGATGGGGCTCACGATCGGCTCGCGTGTGTCAGTGGAGGCCGGTGTCCGCAGGCGCGAGGCCGTGTTCGTGCGGACGTTCGCCGACGTGGCGCCTGGCGCGCTCCTGATCTACGAGGACGCCTGGGGCTATGTCGCGCTGGCCGTCAATCGTGGCGACGCCTCGGCCGAGCTCGAGCTCTCGCCCGACGACGAGCTGCGGATCGCGCCGGCCTCGTGATCGGGACGCCGCGGGTCCACCACCGCCTGACCGACTCGACCAACCAGCGGGCGAAGGAGCTGGCCGGCGCGGGCGCCCCGCACGGCACGATCGTGAGCGCCGACGAGCAGGCCGCCGGCCGCGGGCGGCAGGGCCGTGCCTGGATGGCGCCGCCGCGCTCCGCGGTGCTGATGTCGCTGGTCGTGCGCGACCTGGACGAGTCGGCGGCGCTGCTGCCGCTCGCCACGGCGGTGGCGGTGTGCGAGGCGGCCGAGACGGTGGCGCGGGTGAGCTGCGCGATCAAGTGGCCGAACGACGTGTGGATCGACGGCCGCAAGGTGTGCGGGATCCTGGTCGAGGGCCGCCCCGCGGCGGGCTGGGCCGTGATCGGGATCGGGCTGAACGTGACCACGACCGAGTTCCCCGAGGAGCTCCGCGACATCGCGACCTCCCTGCGGCTCGCGGGCGGCTCCGCGTCCGTCGAGGAGGCGCTGACCGCCCTCGTCGCGGCCCTCGACCACCGTCTGGGCGCACCGCCCGCGGAGATCCTCACGGCCTGGCGGTCGCGGGATGCGCTGGCCGGGCGCCGCATCGCGTGGGCGGACGGGGAGGGGGTGGCCGCCGGAATCGACGACGCCGGCTCACTGCTGGTGGACACCGACGCGAGCCGCGTGGCCCTGGGCGCCGGCGAGGTCCACCTGGAGCGGCTCGACTAGCCCGCGCGCGAGGCGGGGGCGAAGCGGTGGCTCAGGCGGCGGCCTGCTCGTCCGAAGCGCCGGCCTCGGGCTCGTCGGAGGCGTCCGCCTCCGAGTCCGCCTCGTCCGCGTCGGATTCGGCCTCCGGCGGAGCGTCGGCCTCCGGCTCGCCCGGAGCGTCGGCGTTGGAGTCGGCCTCCGGCTCGCCCGAAGCGTCGCCCTCCGGCTCGTCCGAAGCGTCGGCGTGGGAGTCGGCCTCGGGCTCGCCCGGAGCCTTCGGTTCGCGCTCCTCGCCCTCCGCGGCCTCGCCTTCGGTCGCGCCCTCCTCCACTTCCTCGGCGCCGCCGTTCTCCGCCGCCCTCGCGGCCTCGGCCTCGGCGGCCCCGGAGGAGCCGTTCTCCCCGCCCCCGCCGCGCTTGCGCCTCCGCCCGCCGCGGCGGCGCCGCCCCTTCGGGAAGTTCCGCAACAGCTCGCGGGCCAGGGCGCTCGGCTTGCGGGCCATCCGGGTGCGCGCTCCGCGCAGCACCTCCTCCGCCTCCGGCGTGTGCGCGAGCGCGGCCGCGAGCAGCGCGGCCGACAGCCGCCGGTCCTGCTTCCGCGAGGCCTGCACCAGCCGCCGCGCGTTGCGCGCGTGCGCGCCCCCTGACGAGTTCACCAAGAGCCCCAGCAGCCGCTTCGTCTCCGGCCAGCGCTGCACCGCGTACTCCTCGTGCACCTCGCGCGAGTACTCGGCCAGCCGCCACAGCCACGCGGTCGCCTGGTCGCGGCGGCCGATCGGCTTCTCGGCCAGCGCCTGGAGCAGCACCTTCACGCCCTCGCGCCGCTCGTCGCGGGACCAGCCGCCGACGATCTCCACCGCCTCGTCGAACGCCTCGGCGTCGCGACTCGCGGCGATCTCCTGCAGCGCCCGAATCCGCAACTGCGTGTTCCGGTTGCGCTGGAGGCAGGTGATGACGAAGCGCCGCCGCAGCTCGCCGGTCGAGTCGAAGTGCAGCATCGCCTTCGCCCGCCGCCAGTTGTTGGACGCCACCCGCGCGCCGGCAAGCGCCGCCCACACGTGCTGCTCCTGCCACGAGAGGTGCTCCACCGCGATCCGCCACAGCTCGCGCTCGAAGACCGTCGCGCGCCGGTCCGGATCGGGCGTGACGGGCAGCACCCGCCGCTCCACCCGCAGCCGTCGCCCGCGCCCGCGCCGCACCGGCCCGACGACGATCGCGCCGCCGCGGTACACGTCGCGGTCCAGCAGCGAGTGCAGCGTGACGACCGGGTCGTCGTGCGTCGTGGCCGGGTGGACGAAGTCCACGACGATGCCGGCCTCCTTGCCCGGGTTGCGCCGGGTGACGCGGCCGACCCGCTGCTGGTACACCCGCCGCGAGGCGGTGGGCGCGAGGTGCATGCAGACCGTGGCGCGCGGCGAGTTCCAGCCCTCCGCCAGGAGCTGCGCGTTCACGAGCACGTCGATCTCGCCGCGCTCGTACGCGGCCAGCGTCCGGGTCAGCTCGCGCTTGGGCGTCTCGCCCGAGACCGCCTTCCCCTTCACACCGGCGTCCACGAACGCCTTGGCCACGTTGTGCGCGTGCTTCACGCCCGCGGCGTAGACCACGCCCGGCAGGTCCTTGAAGCGCACGCGGTAGAGGTCCGCGATCGCGGCGTTGAACGGCCCCTGGTCGAGGAGCTCGGCCAGCTCCTCCTGATCGAAGTCCTGGTCCACCTCGCCGCGCCGCAGCGGCACCTTGGCGATCGTCCGCACCCCGACCCCCGGTGGGATCCGCACGCAGCGCAGCGGCGCGATCACCCCGCGCCGCGCGGCCTGAGCGAGGTCGAAGCGCGAGGTCTGGGTCGGGAAGAGGTCGGTGACGTGGCGGGCGATCAGCGCGCCCGTCGCGGTCATGCCGATGAAGATCGGGCCCTGCCAGGAGCGGATCGAGGCGCTGGTCTTCTCGCCGAGCGCGGTGTGGGCCTCGTCGCAGATCACGATCGAGTAGGCGCCCGAGATCCGCCCCGCGTTGCGCACGAACCACTGGTAGGTCTCGACCGTGACCGGCGCCTTGGCCGCGTCCTCCCCCTTGCCGTCGAGGAGCGGCGGGCTGATCAGCTTGCGGTAGCCGCGGTCGCGCAGCTCGCCGAGGAACTGGTCCACCAGGTTGCGGCGGTGGGTGAGGATGAGGACCCCGCCGGTGCGGGTGGCCTCCACGAAGCCCAGGGCGGCGACGGTCTTGCCCGCGCCGGTCGCGTGCTCGAACCAGAAGCGTCGCGCGGCGCCGGGGTCGTCGGGCGGCGGGCCGCCGTCCACGGCCTCCTCGTCCTCGGCGGACGGGTCCCAGTCGAGCGGCTCGTCCTCCTCGCCGATCTCCTCGTCGCCCTCCAGCTCCAGCTCGCCGGAGGGCAGCTCCTCCGCGGGCACGGCCCCGTTGCCGCTCCCGTTGCGCCCGTTGCGGCCGGAGCTCTGCGCCTCGGTGAGCAGCGCGATGAGCGTGCCCGAGAGGGCGTCGACCTGGTGCGCGGAGAGCAGCGTCCCGTCGGCCAGATGCGGCTCGTCCTGCGAGAGCAGCCGCTCGAGTCCGAGCATCAGCGCGAACTCCTGCTGCCAGGCGACCGACGGGTTCTCCCGCCCCGCCTCGATCTCCTTCAGCGCCTCGTCGAAGGCCCGCCGCCGCGGTGCGCCGGGCGCCAGCACGACCGCGCGGTCCTCGTCCTCGAGGACGAACGGCTCTCGTGTGAACTCCTCTACCCGTGCGAGGTCTTCCTCGGCGACCGGCGAGGCGGCGTTAAGGGTCTTGCTATCGGCCAACTAGGGCTCTCTGATGAAGAGGTGAATTGGAACGCGCGGGGCGCTGCGGTGCGAGCTATCGAGGCCGCAGAGCAGCACGGCCGAGCATCCCCTGTGCCGCCGTCTTCGGGGAGTCCTCTGGCGGCGGCGGCGTCCCCCTTTCGAGGAACGAATGCCCCGCAATCTTAACGCACGACCGCTCCGGGGACTACCCCCAGGACGCGCGTCGTGCGTGTGCGAACCTGATCCTCGTGCGGCGAATGCTTCCGATCCTGCTCGCAGCGGCCGCGCTCGCGGGTTGCCAGGACGACCCCGAGAGCGCCGCGCCGCCCACGGCGGAGGCCGATCGCGCGC
>JALZEZ010000257.1 GCA_030861775.1 Actinomycetota bacterium | reverse complement strand
GTCCCCGTTCGGCGAGGCGCCGTTCGCGCCGACCTCGAAGCGCTCGAACCGCGGCGCCACGCCCGCCGGCACCCGCGCGCGCACCCGCACGCCCTCGACCGTGTCCTCACGCTCGACCTCGCCCGCCACGTCGTGCAGCGCCGACAGCGAGCCGCCCTCGCCGTACGGCAGCAGCAGCTCCATCGGCCTCAGGGTGGCGAGGAAGCCGGCCTCGACGGCCTCGCGCAGCTCCTCCAGCCCCGCGCCGGTCGCGGCGGAGACCTGGACCGCGCGCGGGAAGCGGAAGGTCAGCTCGCGCCGGCGGTCCTCGTCGAGCAGGTCCACCTTGTTCAGGGCCAGCACCGTCGGCCGCTCGCCGGCGCCGATCTCGCCCAGGACCTCCTCCACCGCGGCGATCATGGCCGCCAGCTCGTCCTCGTCGGCGGACGCGTCCACCACGTGGACGATGAGGTCCGCCCGGATCGTCTCCTCCAGCGTGGCGGCGAAGGCGTCGACGAGCTGATGCGGCAGCTTGCGGATGAAGCCGACCGTGTCGGTTAGCAGGTACGGGCGCCCGCCGATCTCGAACGACCGGGTGAGCGGGTCGAGGGTGTGGAAGAGGCGGTCGCGCACGTCGGCGTCGGCGCCGGTCAGCGCGTTCAGCAGCGTGGACTTCCCGGCGTTCGTGTAGCCGGCCAGGGCCACCGTCGGGAGGTGCGCCCGCTCGCGCTCCTGGCGCTGGGTGCCGCGGTGGGCGCGCGTGCGCTCCAGGCGGCGCCGGATGGTGGTGATGCGGTCGCGGGCCAGGCGGCGGTCGGTCTCGATCTGCGTCTCGCCCGGGCCCCTGGTGCCGATGCCGCCATCCACGCGGCCGGCGCCGAGCCGCTCGAGGTGCGTCCACAGCCCGCGCATGCGCGCGAGGTTGTACTCGAGCTGGGCCAGCTCGACCTGGAGCTTGCCCTCGGCCGACGCGGCGTGGTCGGCGAAGATGTCGAGGATGATCGCCGTGCGGTCGATGACCGGCACGCCGAGCTCCTCCTCCAGATTGCGCTCCTGGCGCGGCACCAGCTCGTCGTCGCAGGCGACCAGGTTCGCGTCGGTCTCCTTGATCGCCCGCTTCAGTTCGGCCAGCTTGCCCTTGCCGAAGTAGCGGTCCGGGTCGGGGCGGTCGCGCCGCTGCACGAGCTCGCCGCTGGTCGCCACGCCGGCCGTGCGCAGCAGCTCGCGGAGCTCCGAGAGGTCGGGCTCGCCGGGCGTGACCGCGATGCACAGCGCGCGCTGCCGCGCGCGCGGGTTGCGGATGCCCTCTCCGTAGCGGCTCTCGGCTCTTCGACCGTCGCGTCCCCGGTTCACACGACCAGTCTAGGCGCGATAAGTTGCCGCACCGTGAGGGCTTTCGTGACGGGCGGGACGGGGTTCATCGGCGGCCGGCTGGTGGCCAAGCTGCGCGAGCGGGGCGACGAGGTTGTCGCCCTGGTGCGCAATCCGGACAAGGCGGCGGCGCTCCAGCGCGCGGGCGTCGAGCTGATCGAGGGCGACCTGGCCGACGTGCCGGCGATCCGCCGCGGCGTCGAGAACTCCGACGCCTGCTTCCACGCCGCCGCGATCTACAAGGTCGGCATCCCGAAGTCGCAGCACGACGAGATGTTCGAGACGAACGTGCGCGGCACCGAGCGCGTGCTCGACGCCGCCCACGAGGCGGGCGTCCCCCGGATCGTCTACGTGAGCACGGTCAACGTGTTCGGCAACACCCGCGGCGAGGTCGTGGACGAGACCTACAGGCGCCCGCCCGGCGACTACCTCTCCTACTACGACCAGACCAAGTACGAGGCCCACCAGGTGGCGCTCGACCGCATCGCCAAGGGCGCGCCGATCGTGATCGTCCAGCCGGGTGGCGTGTACGGGCCGGACGACCACTCCGAGATCGGCAACATGATCGACGACTTCCGCCGCGGGAAGCTGCCGTTCGTCCCGTTCCCCGACCTCGGCTTCAACCTCGTCCACGTCGACGACGTGGCCGACGGCTGCATCCTCGCCCACGACCACGGCGAGATCGGCGAGTCCTACGTGCTGGGCGGGGAGATCACCACCAACCGCGGGATGCTCGAGAAGGTGGCCGCGATCACCGACCGCAAGCCGCCCAAGCGGACGTTGCCGACCGGCCTGATCAAGGCCATCGCGCCCGGCGGCCGCGTGGTCGGCAAGCTCATGGGGCTCCCGCCGAACATCCGCGAGCTGATCACGGTCAGCGACGGCGTGACCTACTGGGCCAAGGACGACAAGGCCCGCACGAAGCTCGGCTACGCGCCGCGCGACCTCGACACCGGTCTGCGGCAGACGATCGCCGCGAGCGACTAGACGATCGGGATCGGTCGTCTACTAGCCGCCGAGGCTCGAGCGCAGCCGCTCGACCGCCTCGAGTAGGCGCTCGTCCGGCACTGTCAGTGAGATGCGGAAGAAGCCCTCGCCGTTCGGGCCGTACGTGCCGCCGGGCGAGAGCACGACCCCGGATTCCTCCAGCACCAGCTCGCAGTAGGAGGCCGACGTGTGGCCCTCGGGCACCGGCGCCCAGATGTAGATCGTGCCCTTCGGAGGCGTCACGTCCACGCCGATCTGGGCCAGCGCGTCGCAGACCAGGTCGCGCCGCCTGGCGTACGTCTCGCTCATCTGCCGGGGCACGTCGTCGCCGTCGTCGAGCGCCTTCGCCGCCGCGAGCTGCACCGCCTCGAACATCCCTGAGTCGATGTTCGACTTGAGCCGCCAGTAGTGCTCGACCGCCTCGGCGTTGCCGACTATCGCCGCGGTCCGCCAGCCGGTCATGTTGTAGCCCTTCGACAGCGAGAAGACCTCGATCCCGACCTCGCGGGCGCCGGGGGTCTCGAGGAAGCTCGGGGCGCGGTAGCCGTCGAACGTCGTCTCGGTGTAGGACGCGTCGTGCACCACGAGCACGCCGTGCTCGCGGGCCAGGCCCACCGCCCGCTCGAACACCCCGTCGGGCACGATCGCCCCGGTGGGGTTGTTCGGGTAGTTGAGGAACATCAGCCGGGCGCGGGCCCAGTCGTCGGCGGAGATCGCGTCGAAGTCGGGGGCGAAGCCGGCGTCGGCGCGCAGCGGCAGCAGGACCGCCTCGGCCCCCGCGAGCAGCGGGCCGCCGGTGTAGACGGGGTAGCCCGGGTCGCTCGCGAGCGCGACCGTGTCGGGGTCCAGGAAGGCGAGGTTCAGGTTGAACACGCACTCCTTGGCCCCGAGCGCGGGGATGACCTCGGTGGCGGGGTCGATCGCCACGCCGAAGCGGCGGTCGTAGAAGCGGGCGACGGCCTCGCGGAGCTCGGCCCGGCCGCGGTTCGAGGGGTACTGGTGGGTGCCGGGGTCGGCCGCCGCGGCGGACAGGCCCTCGATCACCAGGTCCGGCGTGGGCGTGTCGGGATCGCCGATGCCGAGGCTGATCACGTCCACCCCCTGCCCCTTCTTCTCGGCGATCTTGCGCTCGAGCTCGGCGAACAGGTACGGCGGGATCCGCTCCAGGCGGCTACTCGGCTTCACGCAGCTCCTCCACGAGTTCGTCGCTGAGCCGCCCCTCGTACACGGGCACCGCCCAGCCGGTCAGGTTCACGTTCAGGTCCTCCCCCACCTCGACCTCCAGCTCGCCCCCGTCGAGGTGCACGGTCACCGGGCTGTCGAGGCCCCGCAGAACCGCGGCCACGGCCGCCCCGCTCGCCCCGGTGCCGGAGGACATCGTCTCCCCCACCCCGCGCTCGAAGATCCGCGCGGTGATCGCGGAGTCGCCGTCGCGGCGCCAGAACGAGACGTTCGTGCGGTTGGGGAACAGCTCGGTGTTGCCCTCGATCGGCGGGCCGAGGACGGAGAGGTCGAGCTCGGTCAGCTCGTCCCCCACCTCGATCGCGCACTGCGGGTTGCCGATCGAGACGTGCTGGAAGCTCAGCTCGCGGCCGGCGGACTCGAGCGTGCCGGTGCCGTCGTCGCCCCCGCTGGGGAAGTCCTTCGAGGTCAGCCGCGCCCGGCCCATGTCCACCCGGCAGGTGGTCGGCCCGGTGATCTGCGGGCGGATCTCGCCGGCGGCCGTCTGGATCGAGAAGACGTCGTGGTCGACCCAGCCGCGCCTGCGCAGGTAGAGGATCGCCTCGCGCGCGCCGTTGCCGGACAGCTCGGCCTCGGAGCCGTCGGGGTTGAAGATCCGCAGCCGGGCCACGAACCCGCGCTCGTCGGGCTCGGACAGGAGGAGCACGCCGTCGGACCCGATCCCCGTGTGCGGGGCGCACAGCAGCCGCACGCGACCGGGGGTGAGCTCGAACGGCAGCTCGCGCTCCTCGACGATCACGTAGTCGTTGCCCAGTGCCTGCCACTTCTCGAAGCGCATGCGGCGGGCGACTATACGAGTGGGTCGCGCCACATGAACCAGATGGGCGGCCCCTCGGGCAGCACCAGCTCGCCGGTGACCCGGAAGCCGTGGCGGCCGTAGAAGGCGAGGTTGCTCTCCTTCGACGACTCGAGGTAGGCGGGAATCTCGTTGCGGTCGCAGTCGTCGAGCACCGGGGCCAGCAGGGCGGAGCCGACCCCCTGTCCCTGGGAGGCCGGGTCGGTGCCCAGGATGGCCAGGTAGTAGTGCGGATCGTGCGGGTGCTCGGCCTCGATCATGCCCCATCCGCGGGCCACCAGCGGGGTGCGGCGGCGCAGCAGCGGCAGCAGCCGCAGCCCGAAGACGAGGGCCTCCAGCGCCGGCGCCTCCCAGCGCCCGGGCTGGGCCCAGCAGGCCGCGCCGGCGTGGTCGTCGGTGGTGTAGCCCTCCTGCTGGGCCAGCAGCGCCCGCACACGGATGTGGAAGAAGCGCTCGGAGACGCTCGCGCGGCGGCGCTCGTCGGGGAAGATCCACTCGACCACGGGGTCGTCGTAGAAGGCGCGCGCCAGCGCGCGGGCCATGCCCGGGATGTCCGCCGGGGTCGCCTTCCGGGCGGCGGGGGTCACGCGATCCGCTCGGCTATCTCGCGCGCGACGCTCTCCGGGCCGCGCCCGGTGGCGTCGATGACCGCCACCCCGGGGAGCTTGCGCATCCAGGTGAGCTGGCGCTTCGCGTAGTTGCGCGTGCGGCGCTTCATGGCCTCCACGTCCCCGCGCAGGAGCTCCTCGAACCCGAGCGCCTTGCGGGCGGTGTGCGAGGCGCCCGCCGCGTCCACCCGGCGGACCTCCTCGGCGGCTCCGGCGGCCACCATCGCGTCCACGCGCGCGTCGATCCGCGCGTACAGCTCGTCGCGCTCGCGGGTGAGGCCGAAGAGGCGGGTGGGGCGGCGCACGTCCGCGGTCCAGAGCTGCGAGTCCTCCTTGGTGGGCGGCTCCTCGCCCAGGTCGAGCAGCTCGAGCGAGCGCACGATGCGCGTGCGGTCGGTGGGCTCGATCACCGCGGCGGCGCGCGGCGAGCGGGCGTGGAGCTCGGCGTGCAGT
>JALZEZ010000256.1 GCA_030861775.1 Actinomycetota bacterium | reverse complement strand
GGGCGGCGAAGGCCACGTCGGCGACCCGCGGCGAGTCCCACGTGCTGAGGTCCTTCGGGCGGCCCCAGGTGGACGGAACGAGCGGGCGCTCGACCGGCTCCACGCGCTCGAGCGCGTCGGGCAGCGTCGCGAGCGGCACGCCCTGGAGGCGCGCCTCGTCGATCACGAACGTCAGCCAGCGCAGGCCCTCGTACCACCAGTGCCCGAGCAGCTCGGTGTCGAGCGCGCAGCACAGCAGTCCGGGCCGCCCGCGCTCGGCCGCGTAGGCGTCGAGGCGCTCCGCCGCGTGCCGCACGAACTCGCGCGCGTGGCGGCGGGCGAGCACCAGCGCGTGCCAGTGGCGGTAGGGCTTGCCGGCGTTGTCCCACGGCCGCAGGTCGTGCGTGGTGCGCCCGTGGTAGTTGCGGTAGTCCGGGTGGGCCGGGTAGCCGGCCGGGTCCCACACGAGCGAGGTCAGCTCCCAGTCGATCGTGACCGCGACCGGCCCGGCGTCGGTGGCCACCGGCTCGAGCTGGTCGAGCGAGCCGAGCCCCAGCGCCTCGGTCTGGTCCACGCAGAAGACCCGCACGCCGTGCTCGGCCAGGTCGCGCTCGAGCCCCTCGGCGTAGGCGCACTCGGGAAGCCAGAAGCCGCCGCTCCAGTCGTGGAAGCGGCGCTCGTGCGAGCGCACGCCGGTGGAGACCTGGAGGCCGAGCCCGGCGTCGGTCGCGAGCAGCGGGAGCACGGAGTGGGTGGCGGAGCTGGTCCAGAGCTCGACCGGCGAGAGGCGGCCCAGCTCGCGGAAGGCCTCCAGCAGGCGGCCGTGCATCGCCTCGAAGCGGCGGCCGCCCTCGCGGTAGTCGGCCGCTGCGCGGCGCAGCTCGTGGGCGGCGTCGAACTCCCCCACCTTCTCCAGCCCGCGCGCGTCCTCCTCGTGGATCGGCGCGCGCATCTCGTCCAGGAAGCGCAGGTAGCGCTCGCCGGGCTCGCCCTCGAGCGCCTCGAGCTGGTCGCACAGCACCGGCGTGAGGCTCAGCGTCACGGGCGCGTCGGCCAGCGCGTCGAGCAGCGGCAGGTACACGCCGGTCAGGGCCTCCCAGAGCCACTCCTCGCCGAACGGCCAGGTCCCGAAGCCCTCGACGTACGGCATGTGCGTGTGGAGGACGATCGCCAGCTCGCCGCGCTCGCTCACCGGAGCACCGCCAGGAAGTCGAGGGCGCGGTCGAGCGGGCCGGGCCGGAGGGCGAAGTCGCTCTCGGAGATGGCCGGCGTGAACCAGTCGTAGAAGCGCCGGGTGATGCCGAGCCGCGGGTGCAGGTCGTCCCACCCGTGCTCGATGGCCAGCTCGTGCAGCCGCAGCTTGCGCGCGTGGAAGAGGCCCAGCAGCTCCACCCGTTCGAAGCTCGACCTGCACAGCTCCTCGAACTCGTGCGCGCGGTACTCCTTGACGTGCCACGGGTTGCCCGAGCGCTCGGCGCCGGGCGGGGCCAGCGTGAGCACGTTCGGGGTCGAGACGAAGGCGGTCCCGCCGGGCCGCAGGATCGAGCGGAAGTGGTCGAGCACCTCCTTCGGGTTCTGGAGGTGCTCGATGGTCTGGAGGAAGACGACCGCGTCGCACGGCTCGTCGTAGGTCTCGACCAGTTCGCGCACGAAGCGCACGCCGGGGCGCGTGTACTTCAGGCGCGCGTGCTCGTGGGCCTCGGGGTTGGCGTCGACGCCGGTCGCGCGCGCGGCGCGCTCCGCCAGCACGGCCGTGCCGTAGCCCTCGCCGCAGGCCATGTCCACCACGTCGAGGCCGCGGCAGCGCTCGGCGATCCAGCGATAGACCGCGAGATGGCGGCGGTACCAGTAGTTCTCGGCCGGCACGTCCGGAAGCGTCCGCTCGCCCGTCAGGCTGAGCGGCGGGACCCCCGGCGGCTGGTCCTGCTGCGTGTGGCTCGCGAGCGCGGACAAGCGGCGGGCGAGAATATCGGTCGCGCGTATAGTCGCCGCGCGTGCCACCGGCCTCACACGACGAGATCAGGGAGGTCAACGTCCGCTACCACGACGTGGCGGCCGCGGACTACGACTCCAAGTGGGGGATCTCCTACGGGCCCGAGGGACGGGCGCAGGTGCTGGGCAAGATGCAGCGCGCCCTGGGCGGCGACCGGCACTTCGGCCGCGCCCTCGAGATCGGCGCCGGGACCGGCTACTTCACGCTCAACATGCTGCGCGCCGGGATGATCGACTCCGGCGTGGCGTCCGACGTCTCGCTCGGGATGCTGCACGAGCTCGAGGACTCCGCCAGGCGGCTCGGCGTGCCGGTCGAGACCGTCCAGTGCGGCGCCGACGAGCTGCCCTTCCCCGACGCGTCGTTCGACCTCGTCTTCGGCCACGCCGTGCTCCACCACCTGCCCGACCTCGACGCCTCGTTCGCCGAGTTCCGGCGCGTGCTGCGGCCGGGCGGGCGGATCGCGTTCTGCGGCGAGCCCTCCCGCCACGGCGACCGGCTGGCGAACGTGCCGAAGCGGGCCGCGCTGGCGATCGCGCCCGCCTGGCGCCGGGTGATGGGCGCGCGCGAGCGGCCGCTGCCGGACGTCGAGGGCGAGGAGCGCGACCACTGGCTCGAGCACGTCGTGGACGTCCACGCCTTCACGCCCGGGCAGCTCCGCGAGCTGGCCGAGCGGGCCGGCTTCGAGGGCGTGCGGGTGACCGGCGAGGAGCTGGTGGCCGGGCTGTTCGGGTGGATGAACCGCACGCTCGAGTCCACCGCCGAGCCCGACGACGTGCCGGTGAACTGGATCCGCTACGCCTACTTCGGCTACCTCGGCCTCAAGCAGGTCGACGCGCGCCTGCTCGAGGGCCGGCTGCCGCCGGCGATCTTCTACAACCTGCTGATCTCCGCCCAGGCGCCCGGCGAGTCCGTCGCCGCACGGCCCGCTTCGACCGCCGCGCGCGCCACCGCCGGCGTGCGCTGACCGCGTGCGGCCCGGCCGTGCGGCGTAGGCTCCCCGTATGGCCCATGTGGAGGAGAGCTTCCCTCTGTTCCCGCTCGGGATAGTGCTGCTGCCGACCGAGATCGTCCCGCTGCACATCTTCGAGGAGCGCTACAAGCTGATGATCGGCCGGTGCGTCGAGGAGGAGAGCGAGTTCGGCATCGTCTGGCTCGGCGACGAGGGGCTCAAGGAGGTCGGCTGCACGGCCCGCGTGGCGCAGGTGCTGGAGCGGATGGACGACGGCCGGATGAACATCCTGGCCCAGGGCGGGCGGCCGTTCCGCCTGCTGCGGCGGATCGAGGACCTGCCCTACCCGGCCGGCGACGTGGAGATGCTCGACGACCTGGACGAGGGCGACGAGGCGCTGGCCGTGACCGCCCGCGAGGCGTACGCCGACCTGGTCGAGCGGGTCACCGACAAGCGCCCCGGCATGGACGAGCTGGACGGCCTGACCGCCTACGGAATGGCGGCCACGATCGAGCTGGCCGCGGCGCCCAAGCAGGCCCTGCTGGAGGAGCGCTCGGAGGACAGCCGCCTGAAGACCGTCGGCGACCTCTTCTCCACCGCCCTCCAGCGGATCGACAGCGCCGAGGAGGCCCAGGAGCGGGCGAAGTCGAACGGGAAGGTGCGCTTCTAGTAGGGCGCGCCGCCGCCCCCGGCGGAGCCCCCGCACAGCTCGCGGCGCAGGTTCAGCGCCAGCAGCGTCGCCTTCGGCAGCACCTCCGGGCGGCGGGCGCCCTCGGCCCAGGTGACGGTCGCGTCCCGCATCACGGCGCGGTAGCTGCGGCGGCTCTCGAGGCGGCCGAAGTCCGTGCGCTCGCCGGGCAGCTCGTCCAGCTCGCGCTGGACCTCGCGGGCCTCGAGCAGCCGCGCGCTCTCCAGTCGCTCGAGCTCGCCCCCGTTGCAGCTCCCGCGGCCGTCGTCGGTCACGACCAGCCGCTGGATCGGCGTGCCCGCCCTGGGCTCGCGCACCTCGATGGCGATGATGTCGCCGCCGGGGTTGCCGCAGGCGCTCAGCATGATCGCCGCGACCACCGCCACGCCTACGAACGGCCTGCACATAGGGAGTGACCCTAGGCGGGGGCGTCTTCAGTGGCGGCGAGGTCGTCGACCAGATCGCCGAACGGACGGGGGGACTCGATGCGATCCCACACGTCGCTCGCGACGTCGTTCAGGCCGAAGTAGCGGCCGTCGTCGATGTTCATCAGCGTGAGCCGCCCGTCCACCTCGGCCGCGACGACGGACGGGCTGCGCGCGACGAGCGTCTCCGCCGCGATGGCCGCGCTCTCGGTCATCCGGCCCCGGCCGGGACGGGTACGACGTCGAACGCGACGCAGACGCGCGGCTCGTCGCGACCGGTCGGCCACGTTCGATGGCCGAAGTGGGAGGGGAACATCAGGAGCTGGCCGGGCAGCGGAGCCACCCGCGACCGCGGCCACGCCGAGGGCCGCGCGTCGGTGCCGAACGGCATCGGGCCGAGCTCGATCGCGCCGGCTCGATCGTCGCCGGGCGACCGCTCCGGCACCGCGACGTAGTACACGCCGCTGATCCACCCGTCCGGATGGATGTGCCACGACTCATGGCCGTCCTGGTGGACCGCGACCGCCCAGCACCTCAGCGACACCGCCTCCGGCCGGTGCGCGATCATCGGATGGTCGCCGTCGTCCGACCGTGCGGCGACGTATTCCTCCACCGCCGCCCGGACGCCCGCGAGCAGCGCCTGCGCGCGCGGCCCGGCCTGGAGGTGCAGCTGGCCGATCCGGCCACCCGCGCCGACGGTCGCCTTGACGGAGGAGAGCCCCGCCATCGACGGGTGCGCGAGGAGCTCCTGGCGGAGCGCGTCGTTGAAGCCGCCGTCCGCCCCCGGCACGAGCCCGCTTCCGGGCACCAGGTCGCGCAGGCACGACCAGCGCTCCGGCTCCACCAGCCGGGCGACCTCCGCGCGCTGCTCCGCGCTCGTCGCGGCGTGAGCCATCGCGGAGGGCACGTACGCCGCCCACGCCCCGCGCCCGCGCAGCTCCGTGCACAGGTCCCAGAGCCGGCTGCGCTCCCCGCGCGCGAGGAGCACCTTGGCGACCACCGTGAAGGGCTTGAACTCAGCCGGCGCCGCGTCGATCGCCCGCAGTCCGGCCGCCAGCGCCTCCTCGGGGCGGCCGAGCCTCAGCAGCACGTCGGCCAGCTCGCCGCGCGCCGGCTCGACCCCCGCCGCCACCGCCCGCTCGCAGTACGCAGCCACCTGCTCGAGGGTCGCCTCCACCGGGCCGGGCCGGTGCTCCCACAGGTGGAGGTGGTAGTCGAGCACGGGGGCAACGGTAGGGGCGCTCAGCCCCAGAGCGCCGCGCCGAGGCGGCGGAGGCCGTCCAGGTCGACGATGGCCTCGTCCTGGTACGGCACGGTGGCGACCACCTCCGGCGCCACGCCGAGCTCGGCCCGGGTGGCCGCCTCCCGGGCCGCCACCACCGAGAAGTTCAGGAAGCTCTGGCCGAC
>JALZEZ010000055.1:7572-12580 GCA_030861775.1 Actinomycetota bacterium | reverse complement strand
CGCGACGACCGCGCCCTCCTCGACCGGCGGCTCGTCCGCTCCGCCCTCCTCGACGGGGGCCTCCGTGGCGGCGCCCTCCTCGACGGGGGCCTCCTCCGCGACAGCCTCCTCCGACGCCGTTCCCTCGACCTGGTCGGTGTCCTTCCCCTGGAGCTCCTGGTGGGCCGGCAGGCCGCAGTAGCGGGAGCCGGGCAGGGCGGCGTTCGGGCAGCGGCGGCCGTTCGACATGATCGCCGCGCAGCGCCCGCCGGCCTCCTCCTCCTCGTAGGCCATGTCCGCCTCCTCCTCGGCGAACTCGGTCTCCGAGCGGATGTCCACGCGCCAGCCGGTCAGCCGGGCGGCGAGGCGGGCGTTCTGGCCCTCCTTGCCGATCGCCAGCGAGAGCTGGTCGTCGGGCACCACGACCGTGGCCTGCTTGCTCTCGTCGTCCACGAGCACCTCGCGCACGCGCGCGGGCGAGAGCGCCTTGGCCACGAAGCGGGCCGGCTCCTCGTTGAAGGGGATGATGTCGATCTTCTCGCCGCGCAGCTCGGAGACGACCATGCGCACGCGCGAGCCGCGCGGGCCCACGCAGGCGCCGACCGGGTCGACCCCGCTCGCGTGCGAGACCACCGCGATCTTCGACCGGTAGCCCGGCTCGCGCGCGACGTTCTGCACCTCGACGAGGCCGTCGGCGATCTCCGGCACCTCGAGCTCGAACAGCTTGCGGATCAGCTCGGGCGAGCGGCGCGAGACGATGATGCTCGGCCCCTTCGCCTGGGCGGACACGTCGGTGATGACGGCCTTGATGCGCTGGCCGTGGTCGTAGCGCTCGTTGTCGACCTGCTCGGACTTGGGCAGCAGCGCCTCGACCCGCTCGCGGAGCTGCACGAGCGTGTAGCGCGAGTCCGACTGCTGGACGATGCCGGTGATCAGCTCGCCCACGCGGTCGCGGTACTCCTCGTACATCATGTCCCGCTCGGCCTCGCGGATCCGCTGGAGGATCACCTGCTTGGCCGTCTGAGCGGCGATGCGGCCGAAGTCGTCGGGCGTGACGTCGTGCTCCTCGATCCGGTCGCGGAACTCCTCGAGCTTCTCCAGGTCGAGCTCGGGCTCCGGCGGCTCGCGGCGCTCGCCGGTCTCGGGATCGACGAGCGGCTCCTCGATCTCGACCTCGACCAGCACCTGCTCCTCGATCTCGGGCGGGATGATCAGCTCGTACACCTTGAAGTCGGCGGTGTCGCGGTCCATCTCCACGCGCGCGTACTGCGCGGCCCCGGGGGTCTTCTTGTAGGCGGACAGCAGCGCGTCCTCGAGCGCGAGCATCAGCCGCTCGGCCGAGATGCCCTTCTCCCGCTCCAGGACGTGGACGGCCTCGACTATCTCCCTAGACATCTCTCACCCCTCCAGCAGGTTGCCGCGCTTGACGTCGTCGTACGGGATCGTCACGACCCCGTCGTCGGCGGCGACCGTCACCTCGTCGTCGGTCGCGCCTACCAGCTCGCCCGTGAAGCTCCTGCGCCCGTCGTGCTCGCCGCGCGTGCGAACGCGCACCTTGCGGCCGACGAAGCGGCGGTAGTGATCCGGCTTGCTCAGCGGCCGCTCGGGGCCGGGCGACGAGACCTCGAGCGAGTACTCGGCGAGCAGGTCGCGCAGATGCGCGGTGACGCGCTCGCACAGCGCGAGATCGACCCCGCCCGGATGGTCCACGAACACGCGCAGCCGCTCGGCGCCGATGCGCTCCGCGAGCAGCACCTCCACCTCGGGCTCCGCCGTGCTCAGCCGGGTCTCGATCTCGGTCTGTATGTCTCTCTCCACCTTCGGTTCCGGGCGTAAAAAAAGGCGGGCTGCGAAGCCCACCTCCAGGTGCGGCGACGGACGCCGCAGATGAAAGTCCAAGCGGCCGCGAGTATAGCTCGGCTCCGGCCGGGAACCCCTTCGACGCGCTATGGCGCAACCAACGGCTCGCACTTAGGTTGATGCTTCCGTGCGCGCCCTCGTCGCCATCGCCGTGCTCGCTCTCGCGTGCGCGCTTCCGGCGGCCGCTTCCGCGCACGACTCGCTCGCTCCGCGGGGCGCGGAGCACCGCTGGCTGCCGTCTGAGCGCTGGGTTCAGAAGCACTGGATGCCGTTCGACGAGTCGCGCCTGTACGAGCTCCTCGGCGTGGACACGCGCGCGGTGTTCCAGTGGCTCTCGAACGACCACCGCACGCTCGCGCAGCTCGCGCGCCGGCGCGGTGTCTCGCCGCGGCCGCTGGCGAAACGGCTGATGGAGCCGCGGCGCGAGTCGCTCTCGCGGCGCGAGTACCGCTTGCTGCGCTCGCGCACCGAGCGGGTGCTGACGCAGGGGCACCTCGCGCAGCACGTCTTCTTCCACGTGTTCCACGGGTCGCACCTCACCGGTCACGAGAACGGGCACATCGCGCACCTCTTCGGAGTGGACCGCCACGAGTACAACCGTCTACGGCAGCGGGCGGGGCTGAGCCCGTACCAGATCGCCAAACGTCACGGTCGTCCTCGTGACGGCGTTCGTCGCCATGTCGTCGAGATGCTCCGCGCGGAGGCCGCACTCGGCGTGCGCGCCGGTGCGATGTCGTCGGGTCAGGCCGACCTGATCCTCGCGCGGCAGCTCCGCGTGGTCGACTGCTGGCTCGGCCGGCCCGCCCCCAAGTTCGACCCGCACCACCCCTTCGGCGACCGCTACTCCGGCCACGGCCCGCACTCGCGCAAGTCGCGCGGGGGCCTGGTCAGGCGGAAGCCGCCACGCGGCTGCTGGCTCGGGCTGCTCGAAGGCTGAGGTGCTCGACCACATACGCGCGCTCGCGCGCGACCTGGTGGTACGTGAACCCGGCCGCCTCCGTCTCCGCCACGGCATGCGCATGCTCGCGCGCGGCGTCGCGGGTCTGCTGGACGGCCGTGCGGTGATAGCGGAGCCCGTGGACCTCGACCACGAGGTTCAGGTGCGGCCAGTAGAAGTCCACGCGCCATCCGTTGACCATGACCCGCGTGAGCGGCTTCGGCAGGCCGGCCGCGCGGGCGAGCGGCAGGAACCGCCGCTCGAGCTCCGAGTCCGTGAGCACGAAGGTGGCGGGGTCGAGGATCTCCAGGAGGAGCGGTACCCCCGGCTGACCCTTCATGCCCGCGAGCCGCTGCATGAGCGTGCCGGCCCTGAGCACGTTGCGGGCGTCGGCGTCGTTGACGAGCGCTTCGGCCTGCCGCCGGTCGCAGGTTGCGGCGAGGTCGACCACCGTGCGGAGCGGCCGGGTGACCGGGATGCCGTGCTCATGTGTGATGTCTCCGGCTCGGAGGTTGCGGCGGTGGACCGTCACGCCGCGGCGCTTCCTGCGCTGCCCCACGGCGGGCAATGAGAGATGGATGACGTGATCGCGCGGCTTCCAGATCCGCCAGAGGGCGCCGGCGGTGTCATGGCTGAGCACGGCGCCGCCGCCGTACGCGAGGACCGCCCCCATCCACCGCCCGTACCTCGTGCGCTCCGGGCGGCCGAGCGCGTACACGCCGCGCCACTCCGTGCGATGCAGCCGCCCACTTCGCAGCGCCCAGTAGATCGCCTGGGGCGTCATGCCGAACGCGAGGAGCTGCCTCCGCGCCACCATGCCGTGCTGGTTCGCCGCCCGCTCCACCGCGCGGGTCCAGAGCGATTGATCCTTTTTACTCATCATCGTGAGTAAAAGGCGCCAATCGTCCCGAATTCGCCCCCCTCAGACCTCCACGAGCAGGGTCACCGGGCCGTCGTTGACCAGCGCCACGGCCATGTGGGCGCCGAAGGTTCCGCCTGCTGCGCCGAGGGCGTCGCGGACGCGTGTGTAGAGGGGCTCCGCCGCCTCGGGGCGGGCGGCGTCCACGAAGCTCGGGCGGTTGCCCTTGCGGGCGTCGCCGTAGAGCGTGAAGTTGCTGATGCAGAGGATCTCGCCGCCCACGTCCTCGACGGAGAGGTTCATCCGGCCCTCCGCGTCCTCGAAGACGCGCAGGGCGCGGACCTTGCGGGCCAGGCGGTCGGCCGCGTCGGGACCGTCGCCGTCCCGCACGCCGAGCAGGACGAGGAGGCCCGGGCCGATCGAGGCCACGACCGAGCCCTCCACCGACACCGAGGCCGACGACACCCGCTGAACCACCGCGCGCACCCGTCCTACATTCCCCGTCCTACATTCCCTTAATTGCCGCAGTTGACGTAATCACGGAGTACCTCGAGGGCCTCTCAGGGGAGACGCGCCGGCTGGCGCATAGGGAGTGGGGCCTGACGCTGCCGGCGGACTCAGCCGGCGGCTGGCCGTGCGACATCGGCCTCCGGGTGGACGACGAGCTCCTCAAGGTGCAGGCGTTCGCGCACGCCGCGCGTGAGGACCTGGACCCGCGCGTCTTCCTCCAGTGGAACCGCCAGACGCGCATGATCCGGGTGGCCCTCACCCGCTCGGGCGACGTGTGGGTGATGGGCGACATGCCGGTACAGGCGGTCGACGCCAAGCAGGTCGACCGGCTGCTGGGACTGGTTGTCGAGGGCGTGCTCGCCGTGCGCGGCTACGCGAAGGCGCTGGCGGAGCCGCCGGACGCGAGCCCCTCGGGCTGGCTCACGGAACCCGCAGGACCGTGACGGTCTCGCTGTCGGTGTCGCCCGAGCACCACTCGGCGGGGCTCGTGACCGTCAACGTCGCCCGGTAGGCCCCGCCCGCCGCGTAGCGGTGCTGGACCTGCTTCCCGGAGGCGCCCGTCCCGTCGCCGAAGTCCCACAGGTACGACTCGATGCGGCTGGGGCAGCCGATCGAGAACTCCAGCGGGCTCGACAGCGAGCCGTCGAACACGACCGGCTGGCCGGCGACCGCCGGATTCGGCGCGACCAGCATGTTCGCCGTTATCGCCTGCGCCGCCGCGGGCGAAGCGAGCGCCGCCGCTACGACCACCGCCATCACCGATCTCCTCATGGGTCCCCCTCCCGCCGCGCGCCGGAGGGCGCGCGTTCTTGTCCGCCGCGCGCGAAGGGCGCACGTCCTTGGTCCGCCGCGCGCCGAAGAGG
>JALZEZ010000055.1:0-7562 GCA_030861775.1 Actinomycetota bacterium | reverse complement strand
CCGCGTCGATTGGCTTCACCGCACGCTGAACGAGCGCGCGTTCTTGCGTGAGATCCGGCGCTCGAGGTTGCCGCTCTGGTCGGTCGCCGTCGCGCGGAGGCGGTAGCGGCCGCGCGGGATCTTGACGGTCTTCTTGAGCGTCCACTCGAGCTTGCGCGTCTTCAGATTGTACCTGCCCTTCGCGCGGAGCTTGATCGGCCGGCCGCACTTGCGCCGGGAGCTGAGCCGGCCGTCCGACTGGACGAACCGGCAGCGCCTGCCCTCGCGCTTCGACAAAGAGACCCCGACAGCGATGGCGTTGCGGGCCTGAGCGGCGGACAACTCACGGCACCCGCGGTCGGCGGAGCGACCCCGGACGTACAAGCGCTTTCGCCCGACCCTCGTGCTCTTGGTGCTGATCGACGAACGCGGAGGAGTGCGGTCCGCGCAGGCGCTGACATCCCCGGCGATGCCCTCGAGCTCGGGAGGCGTGCCGGGCAGGACGTCCTTGGTGGAGATCGTCGTCACCGGCCCGACATTCCCCGCCTCGTCGACGGGCCGGACGGCCAGGTACCGCGCCAGCGACCCCCCGAGCCCGATCCCCTCCAGCGCACCCGGCTCCGCCAGGTCCTGCCGGCGCTTGACGACCGGAATCGGATCCCCCTCGTCGAACGTCGCGCCCGTCAGCGGCCGGTCCGACTGCACCAGCTCGTACCCCGCCACCTTGCCGCACATCAGGTCGTCGCCCGGCGCGCGCAGCGAGATCCCCGCCTCGTAGAGCTTCACGTCCACGGCCCTGCCGGGCAGAGCGGCATCGCGCGTGTAGTCGCCGGAGTTCGCCAGGTCGTGGTGGTACCGCGGCCACGACCCCGGCGTGCACGCCGGCGCCTCGGTGGCATAGGCGAGCACCGACCCGCTCCGAGTGTTCGCCACGACGACCTTCCGCGCGCCCTCGTCGCTGTCCAGCGTGCCGAACGAGCCGATCAGCGGCGTGGCCACCATCCAGTCGGAGGTCAGCTTGGGGAAGCCGGAAGCCGGCATCCCGTTCCCGTCGAAGGCCTGGAGGTCCAGGTGCGCCGAGCCCTCCAGCAGCTCCTCCCCCTCCGACCCGTCGATGTCCGCCACCGCCGGCCCGGTCAGGAACTGGAGGTCGTTCATCCGCGCCGGGAAGCCGGGCCGGAAGCGGCCGCTGGCCGGGTCCCATACCCCGATCCCGTCCTGCCCGCCGTTCTGGTACTCGCTGGCGAGCAGGTCGAGCGCCCGTATCAGCCCCGCCACCGGGTTGAGCAGCGAGACCCCGCCGGCGAAGTCGCCGAACGCCGGGTTGCCCACCGCCGGGATCGCCGGGCGATCGGTCAAAGCCCCGCCGTCGGTGTCCATCCCCACGTCGCCGCCGTCCTCGCCGAGGCACGAGCTGCCGTCCGGGTTGAAGACGTACAGCACCCCGGTGTTCCCGGCCGCCGCGGCCTTGAGCCCCGGCCCGCCGCTCGGGCAGTCCACCGGGCCGAGCACCGGCGGCCCGGTCACGCCCTCGCCCACGACCGGGAGCAGCCCCGGCATCAGCAGCGTCATCCGGACGGGCCAGCCCGGCACCGCCCAGTCGGCCTTGGCCGGGTCGCCGTCGCGCTCGCCCTCCGGCTTGATCGCGAACAGCCGCGTGTTCGCGTTCGCCAGCGCGCCGGTCTGCGACAGCAGCCGCACCGTGGCCGCGTTCGCGCCGCCCACGTTCGACGGCTCGTTCGCCCCGTGCCGGTACTCCTCGTTGGTCCCGATCACGATCTCCGGCCGCGCGTCGCCCGCGATGTTGCCCACCGCCGGGGTGTCGATGATCGCGCCCTGCTGCTCGTCGGCGCCCACGCCGCTCTTGAACGCGACGCGGTGGGTGGTCCCGTCCACCGACGCCACCTTGCTCACGTCGACGACCAGCACCGGGAAGCCGGGCACCCGCGACCCGTCGTGGTTGAACGCGTACACGTGCCGGTCCATCCCGGCCAGGACGATCTCCTGCCGCCCGCCGTCGTCGCGGTCGAGGTCGGCCGCCACGGGCGAGGCGAGGAAGCCGTGCTGGGTGCGGTTGGTCTCCCCCTTGCGCACGTTCTCGAACGGCGCCAGCGGCTTGCCCGAGAAGGCGGGATCGGCCTCGCGCTTCCACAAGAGCCGCCCCGCCGCGCTCCAGGCATAGGCCTTCCCCTCGAAGTCCGCGGCGACGACCTCCGGCACCCCGTCGCGGTCCAGGTCCGCGATCGCGGCCGACCCGAGGATCGCCCCGTGCGAGGCCCCGCGCGGTATCTCGCCGCTCGAGAACGCGCGCCCCGAGTGCAGCGGCAGCGGATCGGTGCGCACCGGCCAGCCGCGCGCCTCCGAGCCGTCGCGCTTCATCGCGTGCACGAACCCGTCGGCGGTCCCGAAGACCAGCTCGTTGCGGTTGTCGCCGTCGATGTCGGCGAACGCCGGCGACGACTCGCCGTCGCTCGGCAGCTGCTTCGGGAAGCCGTCGAGCATGCTCGCGTCGCGGTGCAGGTAGAGGTTGCGGCGGTCCTCGCCGCGGGCGGTGCCGGCCGTCGCCACCACGCGAACGGTGAACCCGTACGGCTCGCTGTTCGGGCGCCCGTTCGAGGTCTGCCCCGCGCCGCTGCCGGACTCGCGCCCGCGGAAGTCGCCCGCGTCCGGCGGGAAGCGGGCCTTGAGCGCCTCGAGGTCGAGGGCCGCCACCGTGCCGTCGATCCGCCCGGTGCGCTGCGACCCGTCGCACACCGGCGACGGCACCTCGGCGAAGTCGCCCGGCGGCGTGTCCGAGTCCAGGGCGTTGTTCGGGTACGAGCCCGGCGCCACGTACACGCGGCACGAGTAGCTCGCCCCCCGGGCCCACACGTGCGCGCGCAGCTCGGCCGTCGGCTTGGTCGGGTCGACCTGCGCGAACCACTCCGGCGAGTCGATCCCCACCTCCGGCGGCGTGCGCCCCTCGGCCGCCGCGTCGGCCGCGCGGAACGTGTTGATGCGCCCGTAGCCGAAGAACTGGTCGTGGCCCGCGCGGGCCGGGTAGCTGCGGCTGTCGGGCGGGTTGACCACCGGCCGGTTCGCGTTCACCTGCTGCTGGAGGGCCAGGTTCGGGTCGGTGCAGCCGGGCGCGGGCGCGGCGCACGACGGCTCCGGCTGCCCGGCCAGGTAGTTCACGTCGTCGGGCTGCGTCTGCGAGCCGAACGACCCCGAGGCCATGAGCTGGCGGACCTCGTTGGCGCTGAGCGGGCAGGGGTCGCCGTTGGTCCGCCGGCAGGTCGGGTGCGGCTGGCGCTGCCCCGTCGCGATCCCGTTCAGCGCCGCGCTGTAGATCAGCCCCGCCATGCCGGAGCCCACCCCGGTTGCGTCGGACGAGCAGCTCGTGCTCGGGATGGCCAGCGTGATCTTCGAGCTGAAGTTCGTGCAGCCGTTGAACGAGACGTACGAGCGCGGCACGCCCGGCACGCCCTCCAGCTCGAGGTTGCGGACCGAGTTGACCACCACCGTCCGCTCGTGGCTCGACGGGTAGTTGTGGTGCTGGGCCGCCTCGTCCGCCGCCGAGGCGATCACCACCGCGCCGTGGTCGTACGCGTAGTCGATCGCGCGCTGCGCGAGCTGCGAGTTGTTCAGCGTGCCGAGCGCCTCCTGGATCACGAGCGCGCCGTCGTCGACGGCCTTGATCGTGGCCATGGCGAAGCGGTTGTCGTCGGCCACGAACGAGTCGCCCACGCGCATGTGCTGCACCATGCAGTTCGGGCAGGCGCCGACCCACGGGTTGCCGTTGTTCGCCTCCGCGCTCGACCCCTCGGCCTCGCCGGTGCCGTGGCCGTACTGCACGTCGTCGAACGGGTCGTTGTCGTCGTCGAGGAAGTCCCAGCCGACGATGTCGTCGGCGAACCCGTTGCCGTCGTCGTCCCTCCCGTCGCTGAACGCGATCAGCAGGTCCTGCGGGTCGAGCAGCCCCTGGTTCACGCCCTTCGGCGGGTCCTTCCGCACCCGCGAGTCGCAGGCGAAGTCGAGCAGGTTGAAGATCCCGTCGCCGTTGGCGTCGTCGGCGTCGGCGAACCCGCCGCAGCTCACGCCGTCCACCTGCGCCGAGCCGACGTGGTTCGGGGTCGGCAGCTCGCCCGCGGCGAGGTGCGTCTTGAAGCGGAGGTCGGCCATCTCGCCCGCGTTCCAGCGGATGCCGGAGTCGAGCACGGCGATCACCACGTCCGGCCGCCCGGTGGTCACGGTCCAGGCGGTGTCGACGCTCCCGTCGGCGTCGGCCACGTGCCCGCCGCGCACGCCGTTCAGCTCGCGCGGGTCGGCGTTGACCGGGAAGTTCCCGGGCTCGGGCGTGGCCGCGAACTTCCACACGTTGTCGCCGCCCAGGTCGTTCGGGACCTGGCCCTTGCCCGTGCGCAGCGTCGTGAAGTCGCGCTTGTCGCCGCCGGAGGTCGAGTACGGGAACTCGGCGCGCGCGACGCCCGTCAGCCCCCCGGCGACCAGCACGGCGACGATGAAGACGATCCTGCGCAAGCTCCCCCGCGGGGGAGGATAGGCGCGGCGGGTCAGGCCGCGCGCAGGCGGTCGCGGTAGGCGCGGTAGTCGGCCCGGTCCGGGCGGAGCTGAGCGGCGAGCGCGAGGTGGCGGCGGGCCTCCTCGCGGCGGCCGGTCTTCTCGCACGAGCGGCCCAGGCAGAAGTGGGCGAAGTCGTTCACCGGGTAGCGCTCGACCACGGCGGCGAACTCCTCGCGGGCGTCCGCGTAGCGGCCCGAGCGGAAGTAGGCCCGACCGAGCGCCTCGCGGATCGAGCTCTTGTCCGGCTCGAGCGCCCGGGCGCGCTCCAGCGGGATCGCGGCGGCGGAGAAGTCGCCCGCCTCGAGCAGGGCGCTGCCGCGCTGGAAGAGGTCGTAGACGTGCTCGCCGCGCGCCTCGGGGGTCTCGTCGCGCCGGTCGCTCATCGCGAGCCCTCCCGGGCGCCCGCGCGCAGCTCCTCGACCAGGTCGAGCACCGCGCCCGCCACCTCCGCCTTCGACGCCAGCGGCACCTCGCGCGTCTCCGTCGCGGTCACGATCGCCACCTCGTTCTCCTCCACGTCGAACCCGATGTCCGGCCGCGAGATGTCGTTGACGACGATCGCGTCCAGTCCCTTGCGCTCGAGCTTGCCGCGCGCCCGCTCGACCCCCTCGGGGCCGTGCTCGGCCGCGAACCCGACCACCACCTGGCCCGGGGAGCGCCCGGCGGCCAGCTCGCTCAGGACGTCCTCGGTCGGCTCGAGCTCGACCACCAGGCCGTCGCGGGCGCCCTTGTCGAGCTTGTCCTCGGCCGGGTCGACCGGCCGGAAGTCCGCCACCGCGGCCGCCATCACCAGCACGTCGCACCCGGGGAAGGCCGCGTGGGCGGCCTCGCGCAGCTCGGCGGCGGTCTCCACCTCCACGAAGCGGATGCCCTCGGCGCGCGGGAGCGAGACGTTCGCCGCCACGACCGTCACCTCGGCGCCGCGCCGCGCGGCCTCCTCCGCGACGGCGAAGCCCATCCGCCCGGACGAGCGGTTGCCGACGAAGCGCACGGAGTCGATCGGCTCGCGCGTGCCGCCGGCGGTCACGAGCAGGCGCAGGCCGTCGAGCGAGAGCGGCGCGTAGCCGGTGTCGCCGAGGCACTCCTCGATCGCCGCCAGGACCTCGGCCGGCTCGGGCAGCCGGCCCGCCCCCCACTCCCCGCGCGAGGCGAGCGCGCCGGTGGCGGGCGGCACGATCCGGGCGCCGCGGGCGGCCAGCGTCTCGACGTTCGCCCTGGTGGCCGGGTGGTCCCACATCCGGTCGTTCATCGCCGGGGCCACGAGCAGCGGAGCGCCCGAGGCCAGGGCGGCGCTCGTCAGCAGGTTGTCGGCCAGGCCGGCGGCCAGCTTGGCGATCGTGTTGGCGGAGGCGGGGACGATCGCGTAGAGGTCCGCCCGCCGCACGAGCTCCAGGTGCGAGATCGGGGCGTGGTCGGGCGCGGGCTCACCGGGGAAGGCGCCGCGCGCGGGGTCGGGCTCGAACTCGTCCACCAGCACCGGCGCGCCGGTGATCCCCTCGAAGGTGGCGCGGCCCACGAAGCGCTCGCTCGACGGCGTCTGCACCACGCGCACCGAGTGGCCGGCCTTCATCGCCAGCCGCACCAGCTCGACTGCCTTGTAGGCGGAGATCCCGCCCGTCACGCCGAGAAGGATCCGGGCCATCTGCGCCTGCCGCGCTACGTGCGGTAGCGGTAGTTGATCTTGCCCGCGGCCAGCTCCTCGAGCGCGATCTTGAGGTAGTTCTTCGAGCCCGTGTCAACCATCGGCGGCGGGTACTCGTCGAACGTCCCCTCGCCGAGGTTGTGGTAGTAGGAGTTGATCTGGCGGGCTCGCTTGGCGGATACGAGCACGCACGCGTAGTGCGAGTCGACGCGGTCGAGCAGGGTGTCTAGGCGTGGCTTGATCAAGGTCGCCACATGGTAGCGACGAGGTCGGTGAGCTCACGCACCGCGCGCTCCAGGTCGTCGTTGACGATCACGTGCGGGAACTCGTCCTTGGCGCGCAGCTCCTGCTCGGCGACCTGGAGCCGGGCGCGGATGGTCTCCGGCGAGTCGGTCCCCCGGGTCACCAGCCGCTCGCGGAGCACGTCGGTCGAGGGTGGGGCGATGAACACCTGCACCGCCTCCGGCATGGCCTCCCGCACCTGGCGCGCGCCCTGGACCTCGATCTCCAGCACCACCGGGTCGTCCTCGGTCTCCGAGCGGAGCGTGCCGTAGCGGTTCCCGGCGTATGTCGCGTGCTCGAGGAACTCGCCGGCATCGACCCGGCGCTGGAACTCCTCCGGGCTCAGGAAGTGGTAGTCGACGCCGTCCTTCTCCCCCGACCTGGGTGGCCGCGTGGTGGCGGAGACCGACAGCCGCAGGTCGGGAAACTCCCTGCAAATGGACCTGATCAGCGTGCCCTTGCCGACCCCGGAGGGGCCGGTCACGACCAGCACGCGTGGCGCTAGCGGCGCAGGTATGAGACCAGCTCGGTCCGCTGGCGCTGCGAGAGCCCGCCGATGGTCTTGCTCGGCGAGATCCGGCACTGCGTGAGGATGCGATTCACCTTCACGCGGCCGTACTTCGGGACGGCGAGGAGCAGGTCGAAGACCTTGGCCGTTTGCAGGTATTCCGGCGGGTCGAGGAGCAGCGGATGGATCCGCACGCGGCCCGCCTTGAGCTCGCGCTTGAGCTCCGCGCGGCGGGTCCGGATCTCGTTCGCGCGGCGCAGCGCTTCCATCCGCTGGGTGAGGGACCGCTCCGGGGCCGCCCCTGCCTGGGGCTTCGACGTGGGCGGGGCGGCGGACGGCACGGGCGGCGATATTACACACGGCACGGGGCTCGACAAGGGCAAATCGGGCTATTTACCGCTAATTCACCTGGACCTCGACCTGAGCTTGATATCGGTTGGGGCTACTTGACGGTTTTCTCGCGCTTTGCAGGGGTTTTTACGAAAGGGGCTGAGCGGCTGCGTGCCAGGCCCCCGTAAAACCCCAGCTAAGCAGGGGATTCAGCCCGCGGCGACCGGCCGCTGCGCCGCGGGCGCGCGGCCCGCGTGGGCG
>JALZEZ010000255.1 GCA_030861775.1 Actinomycetota bacterium | reverse complement strand
GCCGCCGCCAGCGCCGCGCCCCCCTCGTCGTACACGTCGAGGACGGCCGGGATCGTGATCGCCACAGCCCCCACCACAAGCGCCAGCGTCAGCGTCGTGCGTACGCGCCGCGGGGTCACGGCCAGGAACACGATCGCCACCACCGGCAGGGCGAACAGCCAGCCCCGGCTCTGGCCCATGAGCGCCAGCCCGCCGAGCAGCACGGCCGACCCGGCGAACACCGCGCGCAGCAGCGGCAGGGTCTCCCGGCGCGAGGCGAACACCACGCACGGCCAGAAGGCGGCCGACCAGAGCGCGGCGTTGCCGTTCGCGTACCCGACCGGCTCGGCCAGGCGCCCGTCGATGAAGTGGCCCCCGGGGTCGCCGGAGGCCGCGCTCAGCAGCTCGACCAACCCGATCGCGGCCACGCCCAGCGCGAACGCGCCCACCAGCAGCGCGGCTGCGCGCCCGCGTATGCGCCACAGCGCGAACAGCGCGAACAGCGCCGCGTAAAGGGCGGTGCGGTTGGCGCCGTCCCAGGCGTCGGCCCGCTGGTCGGCCCACGAGATCGAGAGGTAGCTCCAGGCCGCGAACGCCGCCAGGGCGCCCGTCGCGACCAGCAGCAGAGCGGGCGGACGACCCCCGGAGGGCAGCGCGAGTACCCCAACCAGGAGCAGTGCGACTAGAAACAGAGCCGCCGGGTACCAGTCAGTCGGGAAGAAACCGCCCTTATCAGCGGACAGGATGAGCAGGGGAACGAGCGCTAACGCGCCAAGGAGAGCCGCCGGGGATAACGCCAGCCCGAGGCGCAGCGTTGCAAGAACGGTGCGCGGAGACGGCACGGGGGCGATTCTACGGCGGGAAGCGCACGGATCGAACCCGGCATCCTGCGCAAAGGCTTACACCGCAACTCACGCCCGCACAGGTATTCGTACTATGCACCGGAGGCTCACGTACCCCATGGCTCACGATTTGCGTTCTAGAGGAAACGCGGCTAGAGTTTTTTCAGCCGCGAAGAGGGGTACCTGCGGTACTCACGAACTACCGAGGCCATGGAGCGGTCCCGGTATACGAGGCTCAAGGCAAGGAGGCCAAACTCGATGGTAGGGAGACCACCCATGCGTATGAGGAATCTGATCGTCGGCGCGATCGTCAGCGCCAGCATGCTTGTTGCCGCACCTGCGTTCGCGCAGACTTCGTCCGAGGGCTACTCGAAGCCCGCGGGCAGCATCCAGGAGCGGATCACGACCGAGAACGTCCCGCCGCGCGACCCGCCGGCCGAGACGACGACCGAGCGTCGGTCGAGCGACAGCCCCAGCGGCGACCTGCCCTTCACGGGTCTGGACGTGGCGCTGATCATGGCTGCGGGCGGCGTTCTGCTCGCGATGGGCTTCGGCATGCGGCGCCTGAGCAGGTCTGAGGTAGCCTGACCTGCCACCGGTTGCCCGCGACCGGCCGCTAACTAAAACGCGGGCCCGCCCCGATACAGGGCGGGGAAGGTGATCGCTTGCCCGGGACCAGTCATCCGAGACGGGACGAGCTAGCGCTCGCTGAAGAGGCGAGCGTCGGGCCAGCGACCCATGAGACCGACGGGGCCGTCGAGGCAATCGACGGCCCCCGGACCGAGACGCCGCCGGGAGAACTCCCTACCGCCCGGCGGCGTTCGCGTGCCGGCATCCTGGAGGGGACGGCGTGGACGGTCACCGCGATCGCGGCCGACGCGTTCATGCTGCTGCTGGCCGTGGCCGCGGCGCTGGTCGGGGCCGACGCCGCGGACGTGCACGCCGCCGCCTGGCCGTCGTTCCTGTTCCCGCCGATCGTGATCGGCCTGCTCGCGATCCGCGGGCTCTACCGCCAGAAGATCACGGTCCAGTACCTCGACGAGCTCGGCCACGTTGTTGGCGCCTGCTCGGTGGCGGCGATGTCGATCATCGCGGTCGCGGTCATCCCCGGCGGCGCGGCCGACCAGGCCGAGCTGCTCGCACGCGTGTGGTTCTTCGGGATGGTCTACGTGGCCGGCAGCCGCTACGTCCTCGACCTCACCCAGCGCCGGGCGCGCATGGAGCGGTCGGTGGCCACCCCCACGCTGATCTTCGGGGCCGGCAAGATCGGCGCCCAGGTCGAGCGCCGGCTCGACGAGAAGCCCGAGCTGGGCCTGCGGCCGGTCGGCTACGTGGATCCCTACCCCCCGTCGGACGAGCAGGTGCCCGGCCGCCGCGTGCCGATCCTCGGCGGGCCGGAGGACCTGGACTCGATCGTGGCGCGGACCGGCGCCAAGCACGTCGTGATGGCGTTCATGTCCTCGCGCGGGTCGGACGCCACGCTGGTGCCGATCGTGCGCCGCTGCGACGAGCTGGGGCTCGACGTCTCGCTCGTCCCGCGCCTGTTCGAGAGCATCAACGTCCGGGTCAAGCTCGAGCACATCGGCGGGATGCCGCTCTACCGCCTGCGGGCGGTCAATCCCAAGGGCTGGCAGTTCGCGATCAAGCACGCGCTCGACCGGGTGATGGCCGCGATCCTGATCGTGCTGCTGGCGCCCCTGCTGGTCACGGCCACGCTGGCGGTGAAGATCTCCTCCCCCGGTCCGGTCTTCTTCCGGCAGCGGCGGGTGGGCCGCGACGGGCGGCCGTTCGACCTCCTGAAGTTCCGCTCGATGCGGATCACGGAGTCGCGCCCGAAGGACAACGTGAAGATGCTGCTGCCCGAGGACACGGCTCCGGGCGGCGTGGAGGGCGCCGACCGGCGCACCGCCATCGGCAAGCTGATCAGGCGCATCTCGGTGGACGAGCTGCCGCAGCTCTTCAACGTCCTCAGGGGCGAGATGAGCATCGTCGGGCCGCGGCCCGAGCGCCCGGAGTTCGTGGAGCTGTTCGAGCGCCGCGTGACCCGCTACGACGACCGCCACCGGGTCAAGGCCGGCATCACCGGCTGGGCCCAGGTGCACGGGCTGCGCGGCAAGACCTCGCTCTCGGACCGGATCGAGTGGGACAACTACTACATCGAGAACTGGTCGCTCTGGCTCGACCTCAAGATCCTGCTCCTCACGGTCGCGGCGGTCTTCAAGGCAGCCGAGTAGCGTCCTCGCGGGCGTGATCGACCTCCACTGCCACATCCTCCCGGGCCTCGACGACGGGCCCGTGAACTTCGACTTCAGCGTGGCCATGGCGCGCGCCGCGGCGGAGGCGGGCATCCAGGTGATGGTCGCCACCCCGCACATCCGCTCCGACTACGACGTGGACCCGGCGGGGATCGAGGGGCACGTGCGGACGCTCAACGAGGCGATCGCCGACGAGGGCATCCAGCTCCTGGTCCTGTCGGGCGGCGAGGTGTCGCTGCTCAAGGCCGCCGAGCTCGACGACGACGTGCTGCGGCTGGTCTGCCTCGGCTCGAGCGACTACGTGCTGCTGGAGAGCCCGTACCGGGCCAGCGACGTCGACATCGAGGGCATCGTGCGCGACGTGCAGGAGCGCGGCTTCCGGCCGCTCCTGGCCCACCCCGAGCGCTGCCCGATCTTCCAGCACGACCCGGACCGGCTCCAGCGGCTGGTCAACTCGGGGGTCCTGTGCTCGATCACGGCCGCCTCGCTGGCCGGGGGCTTCGGCTCGACCGTCAAGCGCTTCACGCTCGACCTGGTGGCCGATGGCCTCGTCCACGACGTGGCCTCCGACGCCCACGACCACCTGCACCGCCCGCCGGACCTGCTGGCGGGCTTCGACGCGGCCGAGTCCGACTTCCCCGGGATCGGCGAGCAGGCCTCGTGGTTCACGGTGACCTCCCCGGTCGCGATCCTGGCCGGTCGCTCGCTGCCGCCGCGCCCGGACCCGCCACCGCGCCCGCCGACCTCGCGCTGGCGGCGGCTCGTGTCGCGCGGCTGACGTTTTCGTGGCGCCTGGACAATTGTCCGAGCAAGCCGCGATAACGCTCTGATACTCCCGCCGGAGGCCCGATGCAGGCTGGGCGATGTCCCTCCATCGGACCCTCCGCCGCTTCGCTCTCACGAGCCTCACCACCGTCGCCGTGGTGGCCGCCGCCCCCGCCGGGGCCTCGGCCTGCGACCGGGTGGCCGCCCCGGGCGGCTCGAACACCGCGGCCGGCACCGAGGCGGCCCCGTACGCGACCTTCCAGAAGCTGGCCGACTCGCTCGCCCCCGGCCAGGTCGGCTGCCTGCGCGGCGGCACCTACAGCGAGCAGACGGTGACGCTCAACCGCGGCGGGACCGGCGAGGACGCACGCGTCGTCATCAAGAGCTTCCCGGGCGAGCGGGCGAAGCACGTCGGCCGGCTCTACGTGCCGGACCGGGCCAACTTCGTCACCGTCGAGCAGCTCGACCTCGACGGCTCAACCGCGGAGCGGTGCCCCAGCGGCGCCACCTGCAACCGGCTGCCGAGCCCCACGGTGAACGGCGACGACATCGTCTTCCAGGACAACGACGTCACCAACCAGCACCAGGCGATCTGCTTCAACCTCGGCAACTCGAGCTACGGCACCGCCCGGCGCGTCCTGATCCGCCGCAACCGCATCCACAACTGCGGGATCCTGCCGGCCAACAACCACGATCACGGGATCTACCTGACCGAGACCGAGGACGTCCGGATCCTCGACAACGTGATCTACGACAACGCCGACCGCGGCATCCAGATGTACCCCAACGCCGACCGCACGGTCATCCGCGGGAACATCATCGACGGCAACGGCCAGGGGATCATCTTCTCCGGCGTCGGCGACTCGGTCTCGTCCGACAACGTGGTCGAGAACAACATCGTCACCAACGCCAAGCTCCGCTACAACATCGAGAGCTGGTACCCCGACCTGATCGGGACCGGCAACGTGGCCCGCGACAACTGCGTGTACGGCGGCGAGCGCGGTGACGTCAGCTCGCAGGTCGGCTTCGTGGCCACGCGCAACCTGGTGGCCGACCCGCTGTACGTGGATCGCGCCGGCAAGGACTTCCGCCTGCGCTCCGGCAGCCCGTGCGCGGACATCCTCGCCGGCGGGCAGGCCCCGGCCGCCCCGGCGCCCAGCGGCAGCGGGACGATCGGCGGCGACAGCGGCAGCGGCAGCACCAGCGGCGGCGACCTCGACGCCGGCACCGGCAGCGGCGCCGACACGAGCGACCAGGAAGGCAAGCCGGGCGACGTCGTGCTCGAGAACGTCTCGGTCAAGAAGAGCAAGCGCTCGAAGACCCTGCGCCTGCGGGTGGCCGGCCGCCTGACCGGCTGGGGCGCCGACGCGCTCCTGATCCAGGTCCGCCAGAGCGGCCGCTGGAAGACGATCCGCACCGTGCGCAACGTCCGCAAGATCTTCCGGGCGACGGTGCGGGCTCCGCGCCACGCCCTGCGCGCCTCCTCGCGCATGACCGTCCGGGTCGTGATCCCCGGCGGCGACGCCTCGGACGCGGTCCGGGCGCGCGTCCGGCGCTAGCTCGGCGAGCCGCGCAGCCGGCGGCGGGCGCCGCTCACGACC
>JALZEZ010000544.1 GCA_030861775.1 Actinomycetota bacterium | reverse complement strand
GGCTCGAGCCGGGCCGCGCGCACCTCCCAGTTGCACCCGTCGAACTCGGCCCAGGACACGTAGGGGATCGAGCCCACGGCGGTCAGCGCGGCGAAGCTGTGCTGCTCGCGGTTGTCGATGTCGCCGGTGCCGAGCGGCTGCCAGGCCGGCGGCGTCCTCACCTCGAGGTCGCCCGCCGGGTCCGCCACCAGCGCGTGCGGCGCGCCGCCGACGGATGCGAGGTCGACCTGCGTGCCGGGCACCGCCGTTCCGAGCTGCTCCCACGACTCGCCGCTGCGGCGGTAGAGGACGCCGTTCTGGAGCACGTGGAGGACACCCGCCACGTCCGCGGCGGCGATCCGCCTGCCGAAGTCCGACTCCGGCATCGCGAGCTCCTGCCACTCCCCGGCGCCGAGCCGGTGCAGGTAGTCGTTGCCGATGAAGTCCAGCGTCCGGATGTAGAGCCGGCCGCCCGACACGGTCAGCTCGAAGGCGCGCGGCACGGACACGCCGCCGCGCACGGCGACCGGCGCCCACTCCTCGCCGGCGTTCAGCTTAAGCAACCGGATCACGAAGTCGACGGAGTTGTCCTCCATGACCACGAGGTGCGCGACCCCGTCCACGAAGGCGAGCTCCGCGGCGCCGGCGTAGCCGGCTGGCGGCTCGTTCGGGAAGATGTCGACCGGGCCGCCGATCTGCACCCAGGTCCCGCCCATCAGGCGGGCCACCCTCACCAGGGTCACCCCGTTCGCGTCCTCCTCGAGCCATGTCGCCCAGAGCGAGCCCTCGTTCGCGGTGAGCCGGGGCTGCGTGGCGTCGCGGGTGGGGTTCGCGTTCAGCGTCGACCCCACCGGCACCCAATGCTTGCCGTCGAGCTTGGCGACCCGCACCTGGAAGGTGGTGCCGTTCCACTCGCTCCAGGCCAGGTGGGGCACGCCGCCCAGATCGGCGAGGTCCACGCCGGAGATGTTGGAGACGCCCGGGGCGGGCAGGCCCAGGTCGCCGCTCGCGTTGATCGGGCTGGGACCGCCGTCGGGCTCGCGCCAGACCTCGGCCGCCGCGGGTGCGGCGCCGAGCGTGAGGATGGCCAGGGCCACGGCTAGTGCCGTGCGAGTCACCGCTCCACGGTAACCCCAGCCTGCCCGGTGCGCCAGTCTTCAGCGCGGGTCGAGCTCGGTGGGGCGCCCGAGCTGGCCCAGCTCCGCCGAGCCGCGGCCGAAGAACAGGCCGACGGTCCAGTCCGTGACGAGCCGGGCCTTTCGTGCCGCCCCCGGCATCATCCACAGGTGGTAGGTGCGGGCCAGCCACCAGGCCGGGAAGCCGCGCAGCTTCAGCTTCAGCACCTCGGCCACGGCCTTCTTGCGGCCCATGTCCACGAACACGCCGAGCGTGCGGTAGCGGAACTTCCGGATGCGGCCGTGACCGAGCGCGCCGGCCACGTTCTCGGCCACGACCTTGCCCTGGCGCAGCGCGTGCTGGCAGGTGGGCGGGGTCGGGCGCTGCCTGCCGTGGGCGGGGTCGGGCACGGCGGCGGCGTCGCCGATGGCCCAGATGCTCGGGTGGCCCTCGACTCGCATGGTCGCGTCCACGGCTATGCGCCCGCCGGCGCCGAGCGGCAGGCCGAGCTCGGCCACCAGCGGCGGCGGCTTCACCCCCGCGGTCCAGCACAGCGTGCGGGCGGGCACGACCTCGCCGTCGGAGAGCGCGACCGAGTCCTCCTCGACCGAGTCGATCCGGGTCTCGGTCCGGACCTCGATGCCGCGTGCCCGCAGCTCCGAGGTGGCGAACTCGGCCAGGCTGGGCGAGATCTCGGGCATGATCCGCTCCTGGGCCTCGACCAGGATCCAGCGCGTGCCGTCCAGGCGGCAGCGCGGGTAGCGGTCGATCACATCGGCCACGTAGTCCTGGAGCTCGGCGATCCCCTCCACGCCCGCGTAGCCGGCGCCGACGAACACGAACGACAGGTACGGCCGCCGCTGCTCGGGGTCGTCGAGCTGCTCGGCGATCTCGAGGTTGAGCAGGGTGTGGTTGCGGAGCGCGATCGCGTCGGGGAGCGTCTTGAAGCCCATGCCGTGCTCGGCCAGGCCCGGGATCGGGAGCACGCGCGAGACCGACCCGACGGCGAGCACGAGCTGGTCGTAGCGGAGCTCCTCGTCGCGGCCGTCCGCCGAGTGGAAGCAGAGCGCGGAGCGGGTGGCGTCGAGCGAGGTCACGCGGCCGAGCCGGATCTCGGTGCGCTCGAGCTCCTCGCGCACCGGGATCACCACGTGGCGCGGCTCGAGCGTGCCCGCCGCCGCGCCCGGCAGCAGCGGCGTGTAGAGGAGGAAGTTGACGTCGGTGATCAGCGTGACACGCGCGGCCTGCGAGGGCAGGACGCGCTCGAGGCGGCGGGCGGCGTAGAGGCCGCCGAACCCACCGCCGGCGATGACGACGTGCCAGGCCAAGCTACGGCCGCCGCGCCGCCGCGAGGGCGGGCCGGGCC
>JALZEZ010000543.1 GCA_030861775.1 Actinomycetota bacterium | reverse complement strand
CTCCTACCTCGGCGACCTCCTGCTGGCGGCCGTGGGCGCGGCCTGGCTGGCCGCGCTCGTCGCGGTCGCGCTGCCGGCCGCTCGCCCAGATCGCTTGACCGGTGGTGATAATTGACCGGCCGCGTCCGCGAAGAGGGGGAGGCAATGGCGGGGAACGACGTGCAGTGGGAGCTGAAGGGCCCCGGTTGGGAGCTCGACCGGGTCCACTTCGACCGTCCTCCTACGACGCTGACGCAGTCGTTCTACACCGACCTGGTCGGGGAGAGCAGCGTGGAGGGCTTCGCCGAGTGGTCGCTGCCGGTCGAGCGCTACCGGTTCGAGGTGGTGAACGGCTGGGCCTACGGGCGCATCGATCCCTTCGGCGGCGACCCGCCGGGCGCGGTCGCCCGCTTCCCGTTCCTGGCCAACCTGTGGCGGATCGACCCCCGGGCGCGCAAGCGCATCCTGGGCTTCGACCGCTTCGTCCGCGAGGGAGGGTTCGAGCGCAACATCGCGCGCTGGGACGACGAGTGGCGCCCCGAGGCCGAGCGGCGGCTCGCGCCGCTCTCGGCCTTCGACCCCCGCGGCGCGAGCGACGCCGAGCTGGCCGACCACGTCGAGGCGCTGCTCGGCTACTCGCGCTGGGCTTGGACCTTCCACCTCAACATCCACGTGGTCTGCTTCTACGTGCGGGCCCGCTTCAGCGACGTCTGCAACGACCTGCTCGGCCTGAGCAGGTTCGAGGCCTACGAGCTGATGAAGCGCTCCGACCCGACGCTGCTCGAGGGGACCACGCTGCTCGCCGACGTCGGGCGCCGGGCGGAGGGCGATCCGGAGGTGGCGGCGGCGCTCGAGCTGCCGGCGGGGGAGGCGCTCGAGAAGCTGCGCGGGAGCTGGTTCCAGGAGGAGCTCGACCGCTTCCTGGACGCCGAGGGCTACCGGTCGGGCAGCTACGACCTGTCCGATCCGACCTGGCGCGAGATGCCCGAGCTGGTGGTCGGCCTGGTCAAGGGGATCATCGAGACGGACCACGACCCGGTCGCCGAGGAGCGCGAGTTCCAGGATTGGCGGAAGGAGCGGATCGAGGAGCTGCGCGGGCGCCTCGACGGCGACAGGCTGGAGGAGTTCGACCGCTGGCTCGCGCTCGCCGAGCGCGCCTACCCGCTGAACGAGACCCATAACGGGCTCGTCTTCGAGCGGCCCATGGCCATGGCCCGCTACGCGGCGCTCGAGGGCGGGCGGCGGCTGGCCGACGCGGGGCGGCTGAGCGAGGTCGACGAGGTCTTCCACCTGCGCGCCCACGAGCTGGTCTCCGGGCTGCGCGGGGAGGACGGCGACCTCGGCGCGCTCGCCGCGGAGCGCCGTCGCGAGCACGAGCGCGCGATGACGCTCGACCCGCCGCAGCTCATCGGCGGCGAGCCGCCCGACCCGCCGTACCACGCGCTGCCGGACGCGGTCGGCGCGGCCCTGAAGGCGATCATCGACCAGACCGAGGAGATGCTCGGCGTGCCGCCGCAGCGGGCGCGCGACGACGAGCTCTCGGGCTCGCCCGGCTCCCCGGGAAGCGGCGAGGGGCCGGCCCGGGTCGTGCGGTCGCTGGACGAGTTCGATCGCGTGCGGCCGGGGGACGTCCTGGTCTGTCCCCTGACCGGGCCCGCCTGGACGGTGCTGTTCCCGCAGGTCGCGGCGCTCGTGACCGACTCCGGCGGACCGCTGTCGCACGCGGCGATCGTGGCCCGCGAGTACGGCGTCCCGTCGGTGGTCGGGACCGTGGACGGCACCCGGCGGCTCCAGGACGGCCAGCGGGTCGCCGTAGACGGGACCACCGGGGTCGTGCGGATCCTCGCGCGCGAGCCGACCGACCGCATTGCCTGACGGCCGCCACGTCCGTGCGCTGGATGACCTGAGCGCCGCGGACGTCGCCGTCGCCGGCGGCAAGGGCGCGAACCTGGGCGAGCTGGTCCGGGCCGGCATGCCGGTCCCGCGCGGCTTCGTGGTCACGACGGAGGCTCGCGCGGACAGCGCGGGCGGGACCGTGCCCGACGAGGTCGCCGCGGCGGTGGTGAGCGCGTACGCGGAGCTGGGCTCGCCGCCCGTCGCGGTCCGCTCCTCAGCCACCGCGGAGGACTCGCCCGAGGCCAGCTTCGCGGGGCTGCACGAGACCTACCTCGACGTGCGCGGGACGGACGGCGTGCTGGACGCGGTGGCACGCTGCTGGGCGTCGCTCGATACCGACCGCGCCGTCAGCTACCGCGCCGAGCGCGGCCTCTCCGACGAGGCGGCGGCGATCGCCGTGGTCGTCCAGGAGATGGCGCCGCACGAGGTCGCGGGCGTGGTCTTCACCGCCAACCCGTTGTCCGGCAGCCGCGACGAGCTCCTGGTGAACGCCGCGCCGGGCTCGGGGGAGGCACTGGTGGGCGGCGAGGTCGTCCCCGACCAGTGGGTCGCGCGCCGGCCCGACGGCGCCGTGCTCAGCTTCGAGC
>JALZEZ010000542.1 GCA_030861775.1 Actinomycetota bacterium | reverse complement strand
GCTCGCGGCGCTGATCGCCCAGATCCCGCCCGAGCACCCGCTGACCGCCGTGATCCACGCCGCCGGCGTGCTCGACGACGGGCTGATCGGCTCGCTCGAGCCCGAGCGCCTGCGCACGGTGATGGCCCCCAAGGTCGACGGCGCGCTCAACCTGCACGCGCTGACCGCCGGCATGGAGCTCTCCCAGTTCGTCCTCTTCTCCTCGCTCGCCGCCACGCTCGGCAGCCCCGGCCAGGCCAACTACACGGCCGCCAACGCCTTCCTCGACGCGCTCGCCCACCACCGCCAGGCGCAGGGCCTGCCGGCGACGTCGCTGGCGTGGGGTACCTGGGAACAGGCGAGCGGGATGGTGCGCGAGAGCGATCGCGCCCGTGTGCGGCGGATGGGCGTCACCCCGCTGACCGACCAGGAGGGCCTCGCGCTCTTCGACGCAGCGCGCGCCGCGGCACAGCCCGCGCTCGCGCCGGTCCGCCTCGACACCCCCGCCCTCCGAGCGCAGGCGCGGGCGGGCGTGCTGCCGGAGATCATGCAGGCGCTCGTCGGCGCCCCCGCGCGCCGCGCCTCCGAACGCTCGCTAGCGAGCAGGCTCGCCGAGGCCCCCGAGTCCGCGAGGCAGCGGATCGTGCTCGAGCTCGTCCAGGGCCACGTCGCGGCCGTGCTCGGCCACGGCTCACCCAATGCGATCGACCCCGAGCGCGCCTTCAAGGACATGGGCTTCGACTCGCTGAGCGCGGTCGAACTCAAGAACCGCCTCAGCCAGGCGACCGGCCTCAAGCTCCCCGCCGCCCTCGTCTTCGACCACCCGACCCCGGCCGCGACCGCGCAGCAGCTCCTCGCCATGGCGGTCCCGTCCGCTCGGTCGAACGGCGACGGCGCCTCGCCGGACACGGAGTTGCGCGAGCTGCTGTCGGCGATCCCGATCAGCCGCCTGCGCGAGACGGGGCTGCTCGAGCCGCTCGTGGAGCTCGCTCGCTCCGATGCGAACGGCGAGGCGCCGGACGAGGACGCGCTCGACGCCTCGATCGACGAGATGGGCGCCGACGAGCTCATCCGGATGACCCTCGCGCAGGGCGAGGAAGGCGCCTGAGATGGCCGGCAACCAGGAACAGCAGCTGGTCAAGGCACTGCGCACGGCGCTCAAGGACGGCGAACGCCTTCGCCAGCAGAACCGCCGCCTGGTGGCGAAGGCGACGGAGCCGATCGCGATCGTGGGGATGAGCTGCCGCTTCCCGGGCGGCGCCGACTCGCCGGAGGAGCTGTGGGAGCTGGTCGCGTCGGGCACGGATGCGATCGGCGAGTTCCCCGACGATCGCGGCTGGAACCTGGAGCGTCTGTTCGACCCGGATCCGGACACGCTCGGCACCACCTATGCGCGTCAGGCCGGCTTCCTCTACGACGCGGCGGAGTTCGACGCCGACTTCTTCTCGATCTCCCCGCGCGAGGCGCTGGCGATGGACCCCCAGCAGCGGCTCCTGCTCGAGGCGGCGTGGCAGGCGGTGGAGGACGCGGGGATCGCGCCGACGAGCCTGAGGGGCAGCGAGACCGGCGTCTTCGTCGGCGTCAGCGCCTCCAACTACGACACCGGGCTCGGGGAGCCCCACGAGCTAGAGGGCTTTCGCCTGACCGGCAGCGTGCCGAGCGTCGCCTCCGGGCGGCTCGCCTACGCGCTCGGGCTCGAGGGCCCCGCGGTGTCGGTCGACACGGCGTGCTCGTCCTCGCTCGTCGCCCTGCACCTGGCCTGCCAGGCGCTGCGGCGCGGCGAGTGCGGGCTCGCGCTTGCCGGCGGGGCGACGGTGATGGCCTCGCCCGGGCTGTTCGTCGAGTTCTCGCGCCAGCGCGGCCTCTCGCCCGACGGGCGCTGCAAGGCCTTCGGGGCGGGCGCCGACGGCGTCGGCTTCTCCGAGGGCGCGGGCCTCCTGGTGCTCGAGCGGCTCTCGGACGCGCTCGCCAGCGGTCACGAGGTGCTGGCGACGATCCGCGGCTCGGCGGTCAACCAGGACGGCGCGAGCAACGGCCTGACGGCGCCGAACGGCCCCTCGCAGGAGCGCGTGATCCGCCAGGCGCTGGCGAACGCCGGGCTCTCGGCTTCCGACATCGACGCGGTCGAGGGCCACGGCACCGGCACCACGCTGGGCGACCCGATCGAGGCCCAGGCGCTGCTCGCCACCTACGGGCGCGAGCGCGCGGACGGCCCCCTCCACCTCGGCTCGGTCAAGTCGAACATCGGCCACACCTCGGCCGCGGCCGGCGTGGCCGGCGTGATCAAGATGGTCGAGGCCCTGCGCCACGAGCGCCTGCCGGCGACGCTGCACGCCGAGGAGCCCTCGCCGCACGTCGACTGGTCGGCGGGTGCCGTCGAGCTGCTGCGCGAGCCGGTCGAGTGGCCGGCCGGCGAGCGCCCGCGCCGGGCCGGGGTGTCGTCGTTCGGGATCAGCGGCACCAACGCGCACCTGATCATCGAGGAGG
>JALZEZ010000541.1 GCA_030861775.1 Actinomycetota bacterium | reverse complement strand
GGCGCGCCAACCTCCCCGACACCCAGCCCGGCCGCGCCCGCGCGTCCCCGGACAGGAACGCCACGAACGGCGCGCTCGTGGCCGCGACGCCCGCGTTGCGAGCGGCCCCCGGCAGCCGCCGCTGAGACGAGGCGACCACCCGCACGCCCGGCAACAGATCCTGCACCCGCCCCGGCCCGGAGTGGGAAACAACCAGCTCGACAGGCTCGTCCTGCGCCAGGACCGAGTCCACCGCGGCCAGGATCGTGTCGTCGTTCCCGTGCGAGAGGACGACCACGGCGAGCTCGGCTGCGGGCGTGACAGGTCTCACGTAAGGGTCCGCCGTTGCCGACACTACCCTCGGTGTAGCCATGACCTCCGATCGCTCCCAGGCATACGGCCGCGTGACCAAGCTCCTGGACGACCTGTCCGCGAGCAAGCTGCACCCCGCCGAGCAGCAGACGATCCGCGACGCCGCCGACGCCCTCTTCTTCTGCGAGGACCTCTCCGTGGACACCGAGGCCCGCCGCGCGCTCGACGAGCTCGAGCAGCTGATCGGCAACCTGCTCGACAGCGAGCGCTTCACGCCCGAGACCGCCGGCCGCCTCCAGGCCGACGTCGAGGCCTGCGGCCCGCTCCAGTCGGTCGTCCTGCGCTAGCGGCCCCTTAGGATCAGCCCCCATGGGGCTCGCAACGTGACCCGCCGGGCGCTCGTGACCGGCGCCAGCGGGGCCTTCGGCACCGCCCTGCGCGAGGAGCTCACGGGCCGCGGCTGGAGTGTCGCCGGCCTCGACCTCCAGCCCCAGGGCGACGACGTGATCGCCTGCGACGTGACCGACGAGGCCGCCGTCCCGCCCGCCGTCGCCCAGGCCGTCGAGCGCCTCGGCGGCCTCGACCTCCTCGTCAACAACGCCGGCATCGGCGGCCCCGCGAGCGCCGGCGAGCCCCCCACCGAGCGCGTGAGGACGATGCTCGAGGTCAACCTGCTCGGAGCCTGGAGCGTGACCGCCGCCGCCATCGACCACCTGGTCGAGTCCAGGGGCCGGGTGGTGATGATCGCCTCCCGGATGTCGTTCATCGGCCTCCCGCTGGGTGCCGCCTACGGGGTGTCGAAGCGGGCGCTGGTCGCCTACGCCGACGCCCTGCGGGCCGAGTACGCCACCCACGTGAAGGTCACCTGCGTCCATCCGGCCTACGTGCGCACTCCGATCCACGACGCCACCAAGCAGGCCGGCCTGCGCCTGGAGGGCTTCTCGCGCGAGGAGCCGCTGGAGGGGGTGATCGCGGCGATCGTGAAGGCGGCGGAGTCGCCCAACCCGCCGCGCGACCTGGCCGTCACCCGCGGCGGTGCGCTCCAGATCGCGGTGGCCCGGCACCTGCCGAGGGTCGTGGACCGCGCGGTCGCCAAGCGGCTGGCCAGGAGCGTCGCCGCCGGCGACCTCGACCAGGCCGACCTCGCCGCCGGCCTCCGCGCCCGCCACGGCCGCGACTCCATCTAGCGGCCAGGCCCCCTGATGGGGACTAAAGCCCAGTCCCCCCTGGCCCGATAGCCGAGAACAGTTAGGGCCAGCCGAGCTGGCTTCACCCAGTTCCCCCCCCAGGAGAGAGTCACATGCTGCGGAACCTCCGCAATGAGGAGACCGGCTTCACGCTGATCGAGCTCCTCGTCGTCATTCTGATCATCGGCATCCTCGCCGCCATCGCTCTGCCGGCCTTCCTCGGCCAGCAGGAGAAGGGCCAGGACGCCGACGCCAAGTCGAACGCGCGCAACCTCGTCTCGCAGGTCGAGTCGTGCTTCGCGACCGAGCAGGACTACACGGCGTGCGACACGTCGGCCGAGCTGCCCAACACGGGCCTCGACTACGGCACCGCCGCCGGTGAGGTCCGCGTCTCGGCCGCCACCGCGACGAGCTACACCGTGACCGCCGTCTCCAAGGCGTCGTCCGGTGGTGCTCACACGTTCGTGATCACCAAGGCCGACCTCGGTGGCGCGTCCGACAGGACCTGCACCCCGACCGGCAAGGGCGGCTGCCCGACCAGCGGTAGCTGGTAGCCGAGCGGCTCCGAAAGGCAGTACCGGGAGGCGGGCCAAGTGCCCGCCTCTCAGCTTTTCCGGGCCGGAAGCCGACGATCTCCCGTGAAGGATCGATCATGAGCGCCCGACCCTCCATCGCTTCAGCGTTGCTAGCGGCGATCGCCGCCCTGCTAGGCCTCGCGACCGCGTTCCGCAGCGGTGTCGGCCTCGACTACCCGGAGGACGCCGGCCCGGCCATCGACGCGCTCGCGAGCGGGGACGTGGGCGGCTTCCTCGAGAAGCAGCCCGCGATGGGGGTGGTCTCGCTCGTCCTGCGCGCGCCCCTGGCAGCGCTGGCGGGTGGCGACGTCGCCGCCTACCGCCTCGGCGCCCTCGTCTGCATCCTGGCCGCGGCGGCGGTCGCGGTGGTCGTCGCCCGGCGCGCGCCGTCGTGGCTGGCGGGCGCGATCGTGG
>JALZEZ010000254.1 GCA_030861775.1 Actinomycetota bacterium | reverse complement strand
GGCCACGGCCGTGGCCGACGCGAGGGTACGCATCGCCTGGAAGTGTTGGCCGAATCGGGCCTGCTCAAACCCCCAAAAGGGGTATCAGCGATTGATCGTGAGCATCCCCGTCGGGTCGTAGCGGTCGCCGGCGGCCGCCGGGATCTCCGCGTCGATGCGGGCCAGCTCGTCCTCGCTCAGCTCGACCTCCGCGGCGGCGAGGTTCTCCTCCAGGTACTTGCGCCGCTTGGTGCCGGGGATCGGGACCACGTCCTCGCCGCGCGCCAGCACCCAGGCCAGCGCGAGCTGGCCGGGCGTGCAGCCCTTCTCGCCCGCGATCTCCTCGACCTTCGCCGCGAGCCGCTGGTTGTGCTCGAGCGCCTCGCCGCGGAAGCGCGGGCCGTAGCGGCGGAAGTCGTTCTCATCCAGCTCCTCGGGGGACTTGAAGCGGCCCGAGAGGAAGCCGCGGCCGAGCGGCGAGTAGGCCACGAACCCGATCCCCAGCTCGCGGCACGCCGGGAGGATCTCCGCCTCGACCCCGCGCTCCCAGAGCGAGTACTCGGTCTGGAGCGCCGTGATCGGGTGCACCGCGTGGGCGCGGCGGAGCGTCTCGGCCGAGGCCTCGCTGAGCCCGATGTGGCGGACCTTGCCGGCCTCGACCTGCTCGGCCATCGCCCCGACCTGCTCCTCGATCGGCCGGTTGAAGTCCACCCGGTGCGCGTACCAGAGGTCCACGTGGTCGGTGCCCAGCCGCTTCAGCGACCCGTCGATCGACCGGCGCGCGTTCTCGACCGAGCCGTCGAGCACCCGGTTGGTGGGGTCCTCCTCGGTCGGCGCGAATCGCACGCCCCACTTCGTCGCGATCACGAACTCGTCGCGGCGCCCGGCGATCGCCTTGCCGATCAGCTCCTCGTTCGTGAACGGCCCGTACATCTCCGCCGTGTCGAGGAAGTTGCAGCCCAGCTCCAGCGCACGGTCGATCGTGGCCAGCGCCTCCCCCTCGTCGGTGGTCCCGTAGAAGGCGGACATGCCCATGCAGCCCAGCCCAATCGCGGGCACGCTCAGCGCGCCCAGGTCTCGTCGCCTCATCGGTCCCTCAGCCTTTCTCGGTAGTAGGTGATCTTGTGGTCGATCAGCTCTAGGCTGCGCTCGGTCTCGGCGAGCCGCTCACGCACCCGGTCGCGGTGCGCCTCCAGCAGGCTGAGCCGGTCGCCGTGCGTCTCGTCGCCCTGGCGGTAGAGCTCGGCGTACGCCCGGATCTGACGGATCGGCATGCCGGTGGCGCGCAGCTTGGTGAGGAAGCGGAGCCACTCCAGGTCCCGCTCCCCGTAGCGCCGGTGCCCGTTCCCCGCGCGCGAGGGGTCGAGCAGCCCCGCGCGCTCGTAGTAGCGCAGCGCGTGGGCGCTCACGCCGCTCCTCTCCGCCGCCTCGGCGATCGTCAGCCGCTCCGCCACGCCCGGCACGTTACGCCTTCGAGCGCGCTCGAAGTCAAGGGCGCCCGAACCGTGATTCGATTCCGCGCGTAGACCCTGGAAACGAGGACGGGGAGGACTTCCATGGACAGGCGATGGGTCGTGCTGCTGGCCGCGCTCGCGGCGGCGGCGCTGGTGGCGCTGCCGGCGACGGCCGCGAAGAAGCCGGAGAAGGAGTACAAGCTGCTCGCGGCGATGAGCGGGATGGAGGAGCGTCCCGGTCCTGGCGACGACAACGGCTACGGGGCGGCGAGCATCCGCATCAAGGGCGCCAACGTCTGCTTCGTGCTCCTCGCGCGCGAGATCTCACCCGCCACGGCGGCGCACATCCACAAGGCGCCGGCCGGCGAGCCGGGGCCGATCGTCGTGGACCTGTACGGCTCCACCGCGGCCGACTCGAAGCTCCCGCCGCGCGTGTCGCGCTGCGTGAAGGCCGAGAGCCGCGCGCTGGCGAAGGACATCGCGCGCAACCCGAGCTCCTACTACGTGAACGTGCACAACGGGGACTTCCCGCAGGGCGCGATCCGGGGCCAGCTCAGCCGCTAGACGACGTCCGGGGTTAGCGGGCTCACGAGAGCCTGCGGGCGAGCGTCCCCACGGGGGCGCCCGCCTTCCCCTGGGCGTCGCGCACCCGCCACCAGCCGCGCCACTTCCCGTCCGCGACGGCCTCGTCCCAGGCCGCCGTGTAGACGTTGCTGTCGTTGCCGACGTGGAAGACGTCGAGCTTCTTCGGGTTGCGCGACACCGCCGTGACGCTCCCGCCCGGCGCGACGAGGCCGTTCTGGATGTTCCACCAGCCGCGCCAGCCCTCGTCCTTGCGCGGCCACGACCAGGCCGCCGACCAGACCTTCCCGTCGGCGCCGGCGGTGAACACGTCGAGCCGGTCGGGGTCGCGGGCGACCGCGTTCACCGGGGTCCCCGGGACGGCCTGGAGGCTCCCGATCGGCCACCAGCCGCGCCACTCGTCGTTGCCGAAGCCGCGCTCCCAGGCCGCCGTGTAGACCCTCCTGTCGTTGCCCACGTGGAAGACGTCGAGCTTGTCCGGGTGCCGCGAGATCGCCGTCACCGCCCCGCCCGGCGCGACCGAGCCGGAGCGGATGTGCCACCAGCCGCGCCAGCCCTCGGCCTGGCGCGGCTGCGACCAGGCGGCCGACCAGACCTTGCCGTCGGCGCCCGCGACGAACACGTCGAGCCGGTCCGGGTCGCGCGCGACCGCGGCGACGGTCGTGCCGAGCTTCGCCTGGAGGTTCCCGATCCGCCACCAGCCGCGCCACTTCTGGCCCGCCATGTTGGCGTCCCAGGCCGCCGTGTACACGCCGCCGTCCGTCCCCACGACGAACACGTCGAGCTTGCCCGGGTGGCGCGCCACGGCCGTGACCGCGGAGCCCACCTGCGCCCTCCCGTCCTGGATCGACCACCAGCCGCGCCAGCGCTCGACCGTGCGGCCGGCCTCCCAGGCGGCGGTGTAGACGCGGCCGTCGTTGCCCACGTGGAACACGTCGAGCTTGCTCGGATGGCGCGAGACGGCGGTGATCGGCGCCCCCGCCGGCGCGCTCCCTTGGCGGATCCGCCACCAGCCGAGCCAGCGGTTAGCCACGTTGCGCTCCCACGAGGCGTCGCGGAGCAGCTTGTCCGGCGCGCTGATGAACACGTGCAGCTTCTCCGGGCCCGGCGTGAGCGGGGCCGTCATGACCGAGGGGAACAGGTCGTTCGCCGGCCACGAGCCGATCCCGTCGGCGACCGAGTGCAGCACGTTGTCGCGGCTCTGCGTCGACCCCTGCCACTGGAAGTTGCCGGTCGCGTCCTTGTTGAAGAACGCGACGATCGCGATGCCGTCGTCGCGCAGCCCGATGTAGGCGGACGTGCCCTTGAGCCCGCCGCCGTGCTCCGTGCAACCGCCGCCGCGGCCCGAGCGGAACCAGCCGAGCATGTTGCGCGGCAGGATCGTCGTGGGGGGGGCGGTCCCCGCGTACGCCGCTAGCAGCCGGGCGTAGTCGGGGGCGGCCATCGCCCAGCCGCCGAACGACGCGAAGTTCGCGTTGTTCTCGCCGCCGTACTGGATCGGGAGCTTCCCGCCGCCGCCGGTCAGGTCGTCGGCGTCCCACCCGCCCCCGTCGGGGTAGTAGGCGACCTCGCCCGGCAGGCGGCTGCGCTCGAGCGGCATCGCGAGCCGCGGCCGCGTGATGCCGAGCGGCGCGAAGATCCTGTCCCTCACGTGCTGGATGTAGTCGCTGCCGGTGAGCTGCTCGATGACGAGGCCGAGCAGGCTGTAGCCGAAGTTCGAGTACGCGGTGCGCGAGCCGGGCCAGAACTGCATCTGCTGCGTCGCTCCCCAGCGCGCGATCTCCGTCCGGCTGACCGGGAGCTCCTTGTTGAACGCGGTCGCGACCTCGTCGTCCTTGAAGTAGGTCGGCTCCTCCACCATGTTGCGATCCCATCCGCCCGCGTGCTGGAGCAGGTGATCGACCTGTACCGACGGGAAGTAGGTCCCGGCCGTGTTCGTATTCGCCGGCGCGGGGCTGCCCGGGATCGCGCCGCCGTTCGGGGCGGTGAGGTTGAGGATGCTCTGCGCGGTGGTGGTCAGGGCGAGCGTGCCGGCCTCCTGGAGCTGGTAGGTCGCGAGGCTCGTGATCGGCTTGCTGCAGCTCGCGATCCGGAACAGGCTCGCCGGCTGGGTGGTCTCCTGGTCCGGCTCACCCCACGTGTAGCCGCGCGCGAGCACGAGGCGCTGGCCCTGCGCCACCGCCAGCGCGCCGTTCGGCACGTCGTTCTGCGTCATCCACGCCTTCACGGCGTCGTCGAACCCCGAGAGCGCGGAGACCGCGGTCCCCGTCGCACGCCATTCCTTTGCCACTTCGCCTCCCCAGAACGCTGAGCGCGGCACTGTACGCTCATGGCATGCCGCGCGAGCCCTTGATTGACGGCCACGGCAGGCGGCTGGCCGACCTCCGCGTGTCGGTCACCGATCGCTGCAACTTCCGCTGCCAGTACTGCATGCCGGCCGACGGCCTGCCCTGGCTCGAGCGCGAGGAGATCCTGCGCTTCGAGGAGATCGCACGGGTGGTCCGGCTGCTGGCCGGCATGGGCGTCGAGGCGGTGCGCCTCACCGGCGGCGAGCCGCTCGTGCGGCGCGAGCTGCCGCGGCTGGTGGAGATGCTCGCCGCGGTCGAGGGCCTGCGCGACCTCTCGCTGACCACCAACGGCTACCTGCTGGAGCGCGACGCCGGCGCGCTGGCCGAGGCCGGCCTGCGGCGCATCAACGTCTCGCTCGACACGCTCCAGCGCGATCGCTTCTTCCAGCTCACCCGGCGCGACTCGCTCCCGCAGGTGCTGCGCGGCCTGGAGGCGGTGGCCCGCCGGCCGGAGCTGCGCCCGGTCAAGGTGAACGCCGTGGCGCTGCGCGGCTTCACCGAGGAGGAGGCGCTGCCGTTCGCGGAGTTCGCGAGGCGCACCGGGTTCCAGGTCCGCTTCATCGAGTTCATGCCGCTCGACGCCGACCGGGCCTGGAGCGAGGACGCGGTGATGACCGGTGACGAGCTGCGGGCGCTGATCGACCGCGTGCACCCGCTGGAGGAGCTGCCGCGCGAGCCCTCCGCCACCGCGCGCGTGTTCCGCTTCCGCGACGGGCGCGGCGAGATCGGGTTCGTGAACCCCGTCTCCGAGCCGTTCTGCTCCGACTGCGACCGGCTGCGGCTGACCGCCGACGGCAAGCTGCGCACCTGCCTGTTCTCCGTGGGCGAGACCGACCTGCGCGGCCCGCTGCGCGACGGCGCGAGCGACGCCGAGCTGGAGCGGATCGTGCGCGACGCCGCCTGGCGCAAGGAGCTCAAGCACCACGTGGGCGAGCCGGGCTTCAGGCAGCCGCCGCGCACGATGAGCGCGATCGGCGGTTGAGCGGCTGGACCGTGAAGGTCCGCGCGGGCTCCCGCGTGGAGCGCGAGCGGCACGGAGAGCTGAGCGACGCGCTCGCCGCGCTCGAGCGGCGCGGCCGCGAGCTCGAGCGCACCGC
>JALZEZ010000253.1 GCA_030861775.1 Actinomycetota bacterium | reverse complement strand
GGCCGCGGCGGGTCATGGACCGTCGGGTCGCGGCGCTGCTGCTCGACCCGGTCGCCGGCGGCCGGCCGCTCAGGGGCTACCTGCGGGCGAAGCGGCTGATCGCCGGGCGCCGCTGAGCAGCGCGAAGAGACCCCGGCTGGGAAGCGCTACGGCCCCGGCGGGAACGCCCCCTCTTCGATGATTCGGGTCCGGTAGCAGTTCGTCCCGCAGCTGCCAGTCCCGTAGACCTCGGCGACGAAGTGCTCGCCGTCCGGATATACCCCTGCGAGCGTCGCGTTCAGGATCGACCCGTTCGCGATCACGAACGTGCCGCGGCCCGGGCCGTCAGGCTGCGTCGCGACACCCGCGAAGTTCGGAGACCCCGTGATTCCGGCTCCAACGAGGTTCCACCGGACGCTTACAGCGCCCTCGAACGTGCGGTTGGTCACCGAGAAGGTGCCGTCCGGCTGCACGGTGGCGTTCACCGCCCGGCAGCTGCCCGGCACGGTGGTTTCCGTCGCGTCCGCGTAGCTCGTTCCCGAGAAGTTGAGAGTCACCTGCCACGTCGCGTCCAGCTCGCACTTGTAGACGGTGCGGTTGACCAACGACGCGGATGCCGTCGGCGCCCCGAACGCGAGCATCGCGGCACATGCCGCCATCGCAACCTTGATCCGCATCTCTGCCCCCCTGCTAGCGAAGGCGGACCCTCATATCCGCCCACTAATCGAGGAAAGCTTAGCGCGTTACCGATCCGGCGGTCGGCGAGCCGCTGCGCGCACCGTGCGCTCCAGCCAGTCGTGCATGCTCAGCCCGCTCGCCTCGGCGGCCTCCTCGGCCATCCGCCTGGCCTCCGGTGTGACGCCCTCGAGCCGGCCGTAATACCGCGTCCGGTGCGTCCCGCCGCGCCGTCCGAGGATCGGCAGGTCCAGGTCGACCGCCGGCGGGCCCTCTCCCACCTCGAAGTCGATCACGTAGAACGCGCTCCCGATGACCCAGCGCACCCCTGCGTCGCGCGCGCTCTCGGGCAGCGAGTCGAGGGGCGCCTCGTGGCGATACAGCGGATTCGAGTTCATGAGGATCGAGCCGTACTCCGTGTGCCTCAGCCACGGCGCGAGCCCCTCGTCGCCGACCACGACCTTGCCTCCGGCCCGGACGACACGCGTCATCTCGGCCAGCGCGGTGCGCAGATCGCCGAAGAGGTTGAAGCCGCCGAAGTGGTAGGCGGAGTCGAAGAATCCATCGGCGAACGGCAGCCGCGCCGCGTTCCCGACCGCGAACTCGACCGGCGCTCGCGAGTCGGCGAGCAGCCCCGCCGCGCGCATGCGGTCGCGGCCGATCGAGAGCATCTCGGGTGAGAGGTCCTGGGCGAACAGCCGGCCTTCGGAGCCGAGCCGCTCGGCGATCAGGACCGTGTCGCGGCAGGTCCCCGCGCCGGTCTCCAACACTCGATGGGCGGGCTCCACGCAGAGCAGGTCGATCATCGTGGCTCGGACCGCGGACTCGTCCTCGTAGAAGCTCCGGAACAGCCAGTCGAGCGCCTCGTCGTACATCCGAGCGGCCGTTTCGTAATAGGCCTTCTCGCGCGCTTCCTCCGGCGTGTACGACTCCCGGTCGGGCTGGATGAGGTGCGGCATGCCCTCGATCACGGGGTACTCGAGGCCGCCGGCCGAGACGAGCTTCCCGCCATCGAGGCGTAGCGGCTCCCCCGTGTAGGGGCAGCGGTAGCTCTCGACGGCCTCGGTCTCCACGTCGAGCTAGCCGTCGAGGCGCGCGCGCCGCCACGCCTCCACGCTCGCCGCGGGGGCCCACCGGTAGCCGAGATAGCGCGACAGGAACGGATCGTTTGCGTGAGCCCCGCCGAGCGCGCTCGGCAGGTCGATCTGCTGGGCCAGGAATGGCCGCCCGACGAGGTGGTTGACGGCCCGGCGGGCGGCTTCCGAGGCGTTGTCGCCGGCGCGGTGGAACATCATCGAGTCCATCACGATGAACGTCCCCGGCGGTGCCTCGATCGGCCGCTCGTGGCGGCTGACGAACGCGTCCGACGGGAACTCCTCGTGCCTGTGGCTACCGGGCAGCGCGTGTGTCCCGCCGGTGGAGACCTCGAACGCGTCCACGCAGAAGAGGGCCGCGATCGCCATCGGCGCGGAGGCGACCCAGTGCTGGAAGGGCAGGTCGCGGTGCCAGCGCTGCTGGTAGTGGCCGCGCGCGGGGCGGTTGATGACGCCGTTCTGCTGCAACAGCACGAAGCTCTCGCCGAACACGCGCTCGCAGAGGCCGAGCAGGGCGGGGTTGGTGGCCAGCTCGAGGAACCGCTCGTCGTAGGCGAGCAGGCAGCGGGCCACGTTCGCGTCCGCAGAGTCGTCGAGCGACGCGGAATCGCGCTCGGCGGCCTGACGCGCGTAGACGGCGTCGAGCAGCGTGCCGAACTCCTCGACCCGCGCGGGCTCCAATCCGCTCGGCAGGAGGGTGTACCCGACCCGCTGGAGCTCCTCGACCCTGAGCTCGATCACGTCGGCCGATTCGCGCGCCGTGACGACCCCGTATGAGCTGACCCCGGCCACGCTACGTCGCCTCGGCGTAGCCGAAGCCTGTCGCCCCGTGCTGGTTGCCGTTGTAGAACATGAGCAGGCGGTCGCGGACCCGCACGACCTGTGGAGAGCAGATCATGCCGGAGTCCCATCCCTCGGCGGAGCGATCGATGCCCGCGTCCGCGTCACGCCGCGTCCAGCGCAGCCCGTCGCTCGACTCCGCGTAGCCGATTCGGTAGGGCTGCGTGAACGACCGGATCGCGTACCACATGCGGTAGGTACCCCCTTCCACGAGGACGCTCGGACGGCCGACGGCGTAGTCGCCCTGGGCCTCTGGCACCAGGCACGGCTCGTCGTCGGCATCCCAGAGGATCCCGTCCGCCGAGGTCGCGTGCCGGATCACCACCTCGTAGTGGACGCCATGATCGTCCTCGACCCAGCGGCGGGCCGAGACGAACCACATCCGGAAGCTGTCGCCCTGCTTGACGACGTACGGCGCGCCGCGCAGGAAGGGGTCGTCGTCGGTGCGGTCGAGGATCGGGGTCCGGGCGTGCTTCACGAACCCATCGCCGTCCCCCGCGCTCGTCGCGAGGCCCGTGAAGATGAGGTACGGGATCCGCTCGGCGCGCTGCCAGCCCTGGTAGTAGAGGTACTGGGTCGCGCCGACGCGGACGATCGAGAACGCGGTGGCCCCGCAGTCGTCGAACGAGCCGATCGGCCCCAGGTCGAGGACCGGCTCGGGAGACTCGTACAGGATCCGCGTCGGGTCGTCGGGGTCCAGCTCGACGTACCCGGTGCGGCCGTAGTTCCGCTCGTCGAGCCCGGTGAAGTAGACCCGCAGCACGTCGTCACGGACGTCCACGGTCGGGAACGAGGCGTACTTCCTGGCCCACCAGCGGCTCCCGTCCGGTCGGTAGATATGGCCCCGCTTCCTCCAGCGCATTCAGCGTCCGGCGACTCTACCGGCGGCCCGCCGGAACTCGTCGTAGTCGCGGATGTACTCGGACTCGTCGTAGGGGTGCGAGGCGAGCACGACGCAGATCGTCCCCGAGGCGAAGTCGACTAGCTCGCACCAGACCATCGTGGGAATGTAGAGCCCCACGTGCGGCTGCCTGAGCTCGATCGACCGCCGCTCGCGGCCGTCGTCGAGGACCGCGCGGAACGAGCCCATCGCGGCAACCCACACCTGCTCCAGCACCCTGTGTGCGTGGCCGCCCCGCTCGGCTCCGGCGACGACGTCGTAGAGGAAGAAGACCCGCTCGACGTCGAACGGGATTTCGGCCGACCCCTCGACCGGCGTGATCGCGCCGGACGTGCTCTCGATGCGCGGCAGCGCGATCGTCCGTACCGCATCCAGCCCCGCGCTCATCAGGGCGCCCTCTGCATGGCGAGGAAGTCCCCCAGGTCGCGCACGTAGTCGGACTCCGCGTACGGCTCGGAGGCGAGGATGAGGCAGACCGCGTTGGTCGAGAAGGACTCGAGCTCGCGCCAGATCATGTTCGGGACGTAGAGCCCCACGTAGCCGCGGTTCAGCAGGTACGTGTTGCGGCGGCTGCCGTCGTCGAGGTGGACCTCGAAGCTGCCGGACAGGGCGATGACGACCTCGTGGAGCTCGCGGTACGCGTGGCCGCCGCGCTTCTCCCCCCCGGGTACCCCGTAGATCCAGTAGGCGCGCCGGATCGCGAACGGGACGTGGCGCCCGCCCTCGACGAAGGTCAGGTTGCCGCGCGGGTCGTGGACCTTCGGGAACTCGATCAGCCGGCAGTCCTCGACGCCGTGGATCACGACGTGTCCCGGTCGAAGAAGTCCCGCACGACCTCCGCCACCCGCTCCACGCCATCCTCGCCGAGCTCGGGGTACATGGGCAGGCTGAGGATCTCGCCGACCAGCCGCTCCGTGACCGGGAGCTCCACGCCGGCCGCCCTCCCCGCGAGCGCGGGCTGGAGGTGCGCCGGCACCGGGTAGTGGACCCCGGCCTCGACGCCGGCGCCCCTCAGGTGGCGAAGCAGGTCGTCGCGGCGCGGCGTGCGGATCACGTACAGGTGGAAGACGTGGGTGCCCCGGTCCGCCTCGGCCGGCGTGACGACCGGCAGGTCGCGCAGCCGCGCCGCGTACAGGCTGGCGAGGTCGCGGCGCGCCTCGTTCCAGCGGTCCAGGTGCGGCAGCTTGACCCGCAGCACCGCCGCCTGCAGCTCGTCCAGCCGGCTGTTGCCGGTCACGACCTCGTGCACGTAGCCGGCGGTGAGCCCGTGGTTGCGCAGCAGGCGGATCCGCTCCGCGAGGCCGGCGTCGGCCGTGACGACGGCGCCGCCGTCACCGAGGGCCCCGAGGTTCTTGGTGGGGTAGAAGCTGAAGCAGCCGGCGTGCCCGACGGTGCCCGCGCCCGCCCCCCCGTACGTCGCGCCGTGGGCCTGGCAGGCGTCCTCGAGCAGGAACAGGCCGTGCTCGCCGGCGAGCCGGACGAGCGGCTCGAGGTCGGCGCACTGGCCGTAGAGGTGGACCGGGAGCAGTGCTCGCGTGGCCGGACGCACGGCGGCCGCCGCCCGCTCGGGGTCCATCGTGTGGGTCTCGGGGTCGACGTCGACCAGCACCGCCCGCGCGCCGGTGGCCTCCACGGCGAACACCGTCGGCACGGCGGTGTGGGAGACGGTCACCACCTCGTCGCCCGGGCCGATCCCGCGGGCGGTCAGCGCCAGGCGGATGGCGTCGGTGCCCGATCCCGTTGAGACGCAGTGGGGCGCTCCGCAGTGGGCGGCGAACTCCTCCTCGAACGCCTCGGCCTCGGGTCCCAGCAGGAAGTGGCCGCTCGCGAGGACCCGCTCGATCGCGGCATCGAGCTCGGCTCCGAGCGCCGCGCGCTGCGCGCGCAGATCGACGCGCGGGATGCTCAGGCGCGTATCGAGCCCGTCCACCGAGCGGACGCTATCCACTCGGAACGACTCGGGCGGCGCCCAATG
>JALZEZ010000054.1 GCA_030861775.1 Actinomycetota bacterium | reverse complement strand
GCGGGGGCGACCTCCTCGTCCTCGCCGAACATCTCGCGGCGCAGGAACCCCGCCACCGCGAGCGGGGTCGGATAGTCGAACAGCGCCGTCTCCGGCACGTCGATCCCGGTCGCCTCGACGATCTGGGTCGCGAGCTCGACCGCGGCCAGCGAGTTGAAGCCGAGGTCCTTGAAGACGACGTCCGGCGCGATGTCCTCGGGCGACTCGAATCCGAGCAGCTCCGCGGTCTCGGAGCGGACGAGCGCGAGCAGCCTGCTCGTCCGCTCCTCGTCGGACAGCTTCAGCAGCTGCTCGCGCATGACACCAGTCGCCGCCTCAGCCTCGGGTGCCGGCTAGACGCGCTCGAACACGATCCGCGCGAGGTTCGTGTGACGGTTCGCGAAGTGCTCCGCGAACGCGATCAGGTAGCGCTCGTAGTCCGCCACGACCTCGGGGCCCACCATGTCCACGGCCTCCTGGCGGCGGTCCTGAAGCCGCCCGTGCCAGTCGTGCAGCGTGCGCACGTAGTGATCCGGGTCGAGCCGCGCGGTGACCACGTCGAACTGCTTCTCGCTGGCCTCGAGCATCTCGGACACCCACGGGATCTGCGACTCCGGGTAGATCCGGTCGCAGATGAACAGCATGTCGCGCACGGTCTTGCGGTCGAGCTTCCCGTTGCTGCCCTTGACGATCGTCTGGACCGCCACGCGCCCGCCCGAGGGCAGCCAGTCGAAGCACCTCTGGAAGAACTCCCGGTAGCCGGCGATGCGCTCCGCGCGCGGCATGCCCATGCTCGCGAAGTGCTCGAACGCGCCGATGCTGATGATCGCGTCGTAGCCCTCCTCCGGCTGGTGGTCCTGCCAGTTCTCGACGCGGGTGTCGATGCGCGAGTCGCCGCCCGCCCGCTCCGTCCCGTACGCGGCCTGCGACGGGCTCAGGGTCAGGCCGACCGCCTGCTCCACGCCGTGCTCCTGCGTCAGCCGGCGCAGCAGGCTCCCCCAGCCGCAGCCGACGTCGAGCACCCGGCGCTTGCCGGCGGCGTTCGTGCTCGCGATGAGGTAGTCGAGCTTGCGCTCCTGGGCCGCCTCGAGCGTGTCCTCCGGCCCCTCCCAGAGCGGGCAGGAGTAGGTCATCGAGGGGTCGAGCCACAGCCCGAAGAAGTCGTTGCCGACGTCGTAGTGGTGCTCGATCGCCTTCGCGGACGCGCCCCAGCCGTCGCGGGCGACCGTGACTTCCGGTTCAGTCGTCGTGCTCATGTCAGCTTGCCTCCCTGTTCCACGGTTTCGTTCATGCCGCCACGCCCACCTCGCCCACGCCACGCGAGGCGCGAGCCTCGTCGGCCCAGTACTCGAGGCTGGCGCGATAGGCCTCGCGGTCCGACGGCATCGGCACGCCGTGGCGCGTGCGGAGCTCGTCGACCGAGGTCGGTAGCACGCCGCCGGAGCTGCGGATGCTCTCGCTCATGTGGATCAGCAGCTTCATGTAGCGGCGCGATCGCGGCGGTATCTGCTCGAGCGGGATGGGCAGCGGCTCGTCCGGATCCACGACGGGCGGCACCGCGATGTCGCGGCCGCGGGAGTGCGCGTGGTCGACCGCGATCGCGAGCGTCTCCGGCACCGTCATCGCGTGAGGGCCGTACGTGAGCCAGTACAGCCGGCCGAGGTCGTCCGTCTCCACCGCACGGGCGATCGCGATCGCGATCACGTCCAGCGGGACGACGTCGATCAGGTTGCCGGGGTGCACCGGGAAGTACGCCGCCTTGCCGCGGCAGACCCAGGTCGACACCCGCTGGACGATCTGCGGTGCGCTGCTGGCGCCCGTGCGCGAGTCGCCGACCAGGTTCGTCGAGCGGTAGACGCTGTGCGGGATGCCGCTCTCCGCGACGACGCGCTCGGCCTCGAACTTCGACGTGATGTAGGGGATCACGACGTTGTCGGGGCTCAGGTCGCCGAGCGTGCCGCGCTCGACCGTGTGCACGAAGGCGGTGCTCACGAGATGCACCGGGGCGCCCGCCGCGGCCGCAAGCTCGACGATCTCGCGGGTGCCCCCGACGTTGATCGCCCAATGGCGCTCGAGCGGCTGGCCCCACTCGGTGAGCGCGCCGGAGTGGACGATCACGTCCACCTCGCTCGCGAGCTCGCGCCAGCGCGTCTCGGACAGGCCGAGCCGCGGCAAGGCGAGGTCCCCCTGGAGGACCTCGTCGACGGCCGGTACGTGCGTGTCGCTGTGCACCAGGCCGATCACGCGCGAGTCCGCGAGCTCCTCCGCGACCGCGTGGCCGACCACGCCGGATGCTCCGGTCAGCAGGACGGTCCGTGCTGTGGCGGCCGCCGCCACGATCCCTACCCGAGCTCGACCGACGCCACGGGTGCGAGCCGGTCCTCGTCGAGGAGGTGCCGGCAGCGGTAGCGCTGGATCTTGCCGCTGGGGGTCTTGGGCAGGGCCCCCTTCTCGAGGAACACGCACTCGCTGAGCTCGACGGCGGCCTTGCTCATCGCCAGGCCCGCGGCCTGCTCGGCCAGACCGTCGTAGTCCTCGTGGCCGTCCTTCAGCTCCACGAGCAGCGTGAGCCGCGGGCGCTCCCCGTTGCGGCGCTCGACCACCGTCGAGCATCCCTTCCGGACGCCCTTGAGGCTGTCGACGCCCGCCTCGATCTCGCGCGCGTAGACCTTGCGGCCGCCGATCGAGATCACGTCGTCGGCACGCCCGACCGGATACAGGTAGCCGTCGACCGCGAAGCCGAGGTCGCCCGTGCGCAGCCCGTTCTCGGTGAAGCGCTCGGCCGTGAGCTCCTCGTTGCCCCAGTAGCCCTCGCCCAGGCACGGCGAGCGCACCACGACCTCCTCGAGGCTGTCGTCGTCGAGGCCCGGCAGCTCGATGCCCGGGCACGGGGTCCCGCTGCTCACCACGAGCGTGGCCGACTCGTGGTCCGGGTCGACCTCCTGCACGTCGCCGTTGGCCAGCCCGACCGCGTCGACCGGCACGGCCCGGGGCGCCTCGAGCATCGGCGTCGTGGTCACCGCGAGCGTCGCCTCGGCGAGCCCGTAGGCCGGCATGAGGTTCTCGGCCCGGAGGCCCGACGGCCCCAGCGCTTCGACGGCGCGCTCGAGCGTCGCCCACTCGAGCCGCTCCGCGCCGAGCACCACCGAGCGCAGCTGGAGCGGCACGCGCGTGCCGCGCCCCTTGTGTGCACGCGCGGCGAGGTGCAGCGCGGTGTTCGTGCCGCACGAGGAGATGCCGCCCAGCTCGGCGCAGTCGTCGAACCAGGTGCGCGGCGCCATGCCGAAGCGCTCGGGCGTGGACAGCCCGACGTTGCAGCGGTGCGCCCAGGGCGCCAGCAGGTTGCCGAACAGCCCCATGTCGTGGGAGAGCGGCAGCCACGAGACGTGCGTGTGCGACCCCGCCTCGAACCCCAGGAACTCCGCCACCATGTTGAGCTGGGCGATGATCGCGCGCGGCGACAGCATGCAGCCCTTGGGCATGCTCGTGCTGCCCGACGAGTACTGGATGAACGCGACCTCGTCCGCTCCCGGCGGTGCCGGCTCGACCTTGCCGCTGTCGACCACCGACTCCCACGAGCGCGCGTTGGCGAGGCTGCGCAGGTCCTCAGGCAGGCCCGGCAGCATGAACTCGTCGACGAGCATCGCCGACGGCTCGAGGTGCGCGCAGAGCACCCGCAGCTGGTCCACGTACTCGTCCATGCTCATCCCGCGCGCCGGTACGGGGAACGACGCGACGGCGCCGCCCGCGAGCCAGGTCCCGAGGATCCCGCGGACCGCGTTCGGGGTGTTCGTGAGGATCGTGGCCACGCGCGTGCCCGGCTCGACGCCGGCCGCGCGCAGCCCCGCGGTCATCCGCTCCGCGTCGCGCACCACGTCGTCCCACGAGTTGGCCACGTAGTCCCTGCCGTCCCAGTGGTGCAGGGTGGCATCCGCCCTGGTCGCGCCGTGGACCAGCGCGTCCCAGAGATCCAGACCGCTCGCCGCCGCAGGCGACCTTGTGTCATTCAACGTCTGTGACGGCACCGGCCAGCTCCTTCCTCTTCCGCTTCTCCGCCAGCGGAGGCAGCGGCTCGTTCGTCGCCTGACGCCCCCCGCCGACCTTGGCAAGGCTCTCGGCCTTTCTCTCCATCGCCTCCGGATCTATGCGCACGACGTCCCAGACGAGGCCGACCTTCTCGAGCGCCGTGATGACGGCGGCGTTGAGGTCGACCTCGTACCAGCGCATGCCGTGCGTGTACGAGCGCGGGAACGCGTGGTGGTTGTTGTGCCAGGAGTCGCCGAGCGACGGCAGCGCCAGCCAGGCCACGTTGCGGGACTCGTCGACGGTCTCGAAGCGGCGCCTGCCGAAGTAGTGCCCCACGGAGTTCACCGCGTACGTCACGTGGTTCGCCAGGAAGATGCGCACGAGGCCGCCCCACAGCACGCCCGTCGCGAACCCGACCAGGCTCTGCGTCAGCGCCAGTCCGATCAGGCCCGGGATGAGCAGCCCGAGCAGCACGAACGCGACGAAGTGCTTGCTGATGAAGCGCACGTCCTTGTCGCGTGCGAGGTCGGGGCAGTAGCGCATCGGCTCCGAGGTGAGGTCGCGGTTGAACAGCCACCCGAGGTGCGCGTGCCAGAGGCCCTTCAGCGCGCCGCGGATGCCGGGCTCGTCGTTGTCGTACGGGCTGTGCGGGTCCCCCGGCCGGTCCGCCACGCGGTGGTGGCGCCGATGGTGAGCCGTCCAGATCAGCGGAGGCCCCTGGGCCGCCATCGCCCCCGCCGCGGTGAAGAAGAAGCGCAGCGGACGCGAGGTCTTGAACGCGCGGTGGGAGAGCAGCCGGTGGTAGCCGGTCGTGATGCCCATGATGGCGATCACATACATCACAGCGAGCGCGACCATGTCCGACCAGCCGACGACCTGGTTCCACAACAGGACGATCGCGGCCGCCACCCCCAGGAAGGGCGCGATCGACGTGACCAGGATGAAGGTGTGGTGCTCGCGCCCGTCCACGGCGGTTAGGGCGTCGAGGCGCCGACTCCGGCGTCCTGCTCGCCGACTCCGGCCTCCTGCTGGCCGATCGCGTCGTTTCCGAGCGCCACGAGGTCGCCGATCGTCTCGACGGTCGACGCACGCGACTCGTCGAACTCGATCTCGTGCTCCTCCTCGAGCGTGAAGACGATCTCGGAGACCTGGAGGCTCGAGAGGCCGAGGTCCTCGAGGCGCGCGCTCTCGTCGAGCACCGCGTCCTCCGGCAGCTTGCGGCGCAGCTCGCGCCGGATGAGCAACGCAACTTCGTCGACGGTGATCAACGACACCCGTACCCCTTCCTATGCCCGATTTCTACGTAGACAGACGGCTCGCGACCCACGTTCTCACAACGAATTGCGGACGACCAAATGGGAGCGGCGGGTTCTCCCGACGCCGGGAGACACGCCGGTCGACGCCGTCGGTCAGCGCGATACGCTCAGCGAAATGGAGCGAGAAAGCAACATCGGCATCGTCGGGCTCGGGAGCTACGTCCCCGGGGAGGGCCTCGGAATCGAGGAGTTCGTCTCGGGCAACGGCACGGCGGTGGACAACGCCCCCCTGTTCGCGCCGCCGAAGAAGCGCCACCACGTGAGCCGGGACGAGCGCGCGGGAGAGATGGTCGCGCAGGCCACGCGGCCGATGCTCGAGCGCCTCGGCGTCGACCCCGCGGACGGCATCGACCTGATCATCACCAACACGCTCCTCCCCGACGACCTCATCACGGGCTGCGGCTCGGAGGTCGCCGACCTGCTCGGATGCAGGCCGCGCACGATCATCGACCTCCACAACGGCGGGTGCGCGTCGTTCGCGTTCATGCTCGACCTGGCGCGGACGATCATCGCCAGCGGCGCCGCGCGGACGGCTCTCCTCTCCAACACGCAGAACCTCACGGGCCAGCTCTTCACGCAGCCGGGACACCGCCAGACCTCGCAGGCGGCCGTGCCCGGTGACGGCTGCGGAGTGGCCTACGTGGCGGCCGGCGCCGGCTCACCGCTGCTCGGCGTCGCGACCCTGAACGAGCCCTCCTGCTGGTCCGACATGTACGTGGACGTGGAGGGGCGCAAGTACTGGGAGGCGGGCGAGGGCGAGGTGATGATCAGCTTCGACCGCGAGAAGCGCAAGCAGATCGTGGAGCGCGGCAACCAACTCGTCCCGAAGGCGGTGCGCGAGGTCTGCACCCAGCTCGACATGTCGCCGAGCGACATCGACGTCCTCATCACCAACCAGCCGAATCGCCTCTACCTGCGCCACTGGAGGAAGGCGCTCGGCATCGAGCCCGACCGGCACGTCGACACCTTCGACGAGTACGGGAACCTCTACGGGGCCGGGCTCTCGATGACGCTCGAGCACGCGGTGCGGACCGGCACCGTGCAGGACGGGGATCTCGTCATGCTCGCCGGGTTCGCGCACGCGGGCGACCTCGCCGCCGCCGCGGCCGTACGCTGGCAGTCGGCTGCCCACGACTAGCGCTTCGGCCCGGCTCGATGAAAGAGTGCCCCCCATGTGGGGGGCCATCGTCATCGGGTCGGGGCCGGGGGGCCTGACCACCGCCGCCTACCTGGCGACCAACGGAGTGCGGACGCTGGTGCTCGAGCAGTACGACACCATCGGCGGCTGCACCCAGGTCTTCCGCCGCAAGCGGAAGTTCGAGTTCGACGTCGGGGTGCACTACCTCGGCGACTGCGGGCCGGGCGGCCCGATCCCGACCGTGCTGCGCGGCGTCGGGCTCGAGGGTCGCGTCGAGTTCAACCAGCTCGATCCCGACTGCTTCACCAAGATCGTCTTCCCGGACCTGGAGTTCCGCGTACCCGCCGGCTGGGACGAGTACCGCCGGCGTCTGATCGAGACGTTTCCCGGCGAGGAGCGCGGCCTGCGGCTCTGTCTCGGGGTGCTCGAGCGCGTCGGCCGGCGGGTCAACGCCGAGCTCGCCCGTTCGAATGCCTGGCGGCTGACGACGCTCCCGGTGCGCGCGCCGCTGATAGCGGCCGCGTGCGTGACGCCGCTCGCACGGCTGTTCGACCTCTGCCGTCTCAGCGAGCGGGCGCGCGCCGTGATCTGCGCGGAGTCCGGCGACTACGCCGCGCCGCCGTCCGTCACGCCGGTGGCCGCGCACGCCTGGTTCCTGAACCACTTCGTCGGCGGCGGCGCGTGGTACCCCAAGGGCGGCGGCCAGGTGCTGGCCGCGAACCTGCTCGACGTGATCCAGTCCCACGGCGGCACCGTGCGCACCCAGGCGCGCGTGGAACGGATCCTCGTCGAGGATGGCCGCGCCGTCGGCGTGAAGCTGGCGACGGGCGAGACGCTGCACGCGCCGGTGGTCGTGTCCAACGCCGACGTGAAGCGCACCTACCTCGACCTCGTCGGGCGCGAGCGCCTGCGCAAGAGCACCGTCCGCCAGACCGAGCGCTACCGGATGGCGCTGCCGATGGCCACGCTCTACCTCGGGCTGGACATCGACGTGTCGGAGCGCATGCCCGCGCCGCAGTACTGGGCGCACAGGGACGCGGACATCGAGGGTCACTACCGCAACGCGTACGAGGGCAGGTTCGACCCCGACCTGCCGATCTACCTCACGTCCGCGACGGTGAAGGACCCCGGCAACCCGCACGCCGCGCCGCCTGGATGCTCGGCGCTCGAGGTGCTGGCGGTCGTGCCGCCGCACCACGAGTTCTGGCGGGTCGGCGGCGATCCGGCCGGCGGCGAGAAGTACAGCCGGAACCCCGAGTACCGGGCCATGAAGGACGAGCTCACCGAGCTGATGATCGACCGCGCCGCCGAGCTGATGCCGGGCCTCAAGGAGCACATCGTCTGGTGCGAGGCCTCGACGCCGATCACGCAGCAGCGCTACACGCTGTCGAGCGGCGGCGCGTGCTACGGGCTGGAGGTCGCCACCGACCAGATCGGCACCGTGCGCCCGGGACCCCGGATCTCGATCGCCGGGATCGCGCTGACGGGCGCCGGGCGCCCGGGTCCCAAGACGGAGATCCCCGGTCTCTACCTCACGGGCGCGGCGGGCCCGTGGCACCACGGCGTCTTCGGCACGCTGATGGGCGGCGTCGGCACGGCCAGCGCCATCCTGGGCCGCGACCTGGCGAGCGAGGTCCGCGCGGGACGCGTGTTCGCGGACCTCAGCCGGCTGCCCGAGCGCGGCCCGGACTGGGATCCGCTGCTGGCCTGCCGGCGGCTCGCGGACAAGCCGCGCTCGCACAAGCGCAGCCGCGCGGCCGCCGTCGCCGCCTAGGAGCTAGAGCGCGCCCCACCAGGCCAGCGCGAGGATGAGCGAGAACAGGAGCGGCGCGGGATGGACGAGCGCGAACCGGGCCGACCGCGTGGAGGCGGCGGCGATCCCGATCCCGACCGCCCAGAAGGCGGTGTACGAGGCCGCGACGACCACGCCGACCGCGCGCGCGGCGTCGCCGTCGAGGACCGAGCCCGACAGGAGCAGCGCGACTCCGAAGGTGAGGAAGGTGACCGTGACGATGTGCCACGTGATGCGAATGAGGGTCTTGGTCATCGCGGAGTCGCCGAAGCGGCTGGAGGGCAGCACGCTCGGCTGCAGCCTCCTGAACAGGAGCACTTCCCCTGCCGTTCCGTGGATGGCGGCGGTGAGGAGGGCCAGCAAGCCCGCCACGATCAGCGGAGCGTTCACGGTCGCCACACCGTAACCGGCGTCTCCCGAGGCCGGGAGAAATAGCGTCCGATTTGACGCGCCCGAGCGCCCGAGCGCACCATTCGGGCACGCGGGACGCCCCCCGCTGCCCGTCGCCTTCTGGGCGGGCCTCTACCCATTGGCGAAGTCCACAATGACCCCTTCACACGAAGAAATCGTCGAAGCGCTCAGGGACTCGCTCAGGGAGCGAGAGCAGCTGCGCGAGCAGAACCGCCTGCTCGAGACCCGCGAGAACGAGCCGATCGCGATCGTCGGCATGAGCTGCCGCTTCCCGGGCGGCGTCTCGTCGCCAGACGACCTCTGGCGGCTCCTGGAGTCGGGGACCGACGCGATCTCGGAGCTCCCCGCCGATCGCGGATGGGACCTCGACGGCCTCTACGACCCCGACCCGGACACGCGGGGCACCGTCTACACGCGCCACGGGGGGTTCGTCGACTGCGCCGCCGACTTCGACGCCGAGCTCTTCGGCATCAGCCCGCGCGAGGCGCTCTCGATGGACCCGCAGCAGCGCATGACGCTCGAGCTCGCATGGGCGGCGATCGAGAGCGCCGGCATCGATCCGACGACGCTCGAGGGCACGCCCGCGGGCGTGTTCGTGGGCGCGGGCGGAACCGACTACGCCGGGCGCGTCGCGGCCGACGTCGAGGGCTATCGCATGGTGGGCACGCTCGGGAGCATCACCTCCGGCCGCGTCGCCTACACGCTCGGCCTCGAGGGTCCCGCCGTGACGGTCGACACCGCCTGCTCGTCGTCGCTCGTGGCGATGCACGCCGCCTGCCAGGCGCTGCGCCGCGGCGAGACGCCGCTCGCGCTGGCCGGCGGCGTCACGATCATGGCGACGCCCTGGATGCTGATCGAGTTCAGCCGCCAGCGCGGCCTGGCACCCGACGGACGCTGCAAGTCGTTCGGCGAGGGAGCCGACGGCACGGGCCTCGCGGAAGGCGGCGGCATGCTCGTCCTCGAGCGGTTGTCGGACGCGCGTCGCAACGGCCACGACGTGCTCGCGGTCATCCGCGGCAGCGCGGTGAACCAGGACGGGGCCAGCAACGGGCTGACGGCGCCGAACGGGCCGTCCCAGGAGCGCGTGATCCTCGAGGCGCTCGCGCGCTCCGACCTGACGCCGGCGGACGTGGACGCCGTCGAGGCCCACGGGACCGGGACCACGCTCGGCGATCCGATCGAGGCGCAGGCGCTCCTGGCCACCTACGGGCAGGGCCGCGAGGGCAAGCCGCTGCGCGTCGGATCGCTCAAGTCGAATTTAGGTCACGCGCAGGCTGCGTCCGGTGTCGGCGGCGTGATCAAGATGGTCCTGGCGCTGCGCAACGGCGTCCTGCCGCGCACGCTGCACGTGGACGAGCCGTCCTCGCGCGTCGATTGGTCGGAGGGCGAGGTCGAGCTCCTGACCGAGACCGCGGACTGGCCGCGCGGCGAGCGGCCGCGGCGCGCCGGCGTCTCGTCGTTCGGGGTGAGCGGCACGAACGCCCACGTGATCCTCGAGGAGGCGCCCGAGGTCGCGGAGCCGGCCGCGGAGGCGGACGCGGACGAGCCGCCGGCGCTGGCGTGGCTGGTGTCCGCCAAGACCGACGCGGCGCTCGAGGACCAGGCGCGCACCCTGTCCGCGTACCTCCAGGAACGGCCCGAGCTCACGGCTCGCGACGTGGCGTACTCGCTGGCCACGGGACGGGCTCGGCTGGAGCGGCGGGCGGCGGTGGTCGGCACGGACCGCGAGAAGCTGCTGGCGGGGTTGGAGGCGCTGGGGCGCGGGGAGCGCCCGGCGGGCGTCGTGCTGGGCGTTCCGCGGCGGGGCAGGACGGCGTTCCTGTTCACCGGCCAGGGGGCGCAGCGCGCGGGCATGGGGCGCGAGCTGGCGGAGGCGTTCCCGGTCTTCCGGGACGCGCTGGAGGAGGTCTGCGAGGAGCTCGACCGGCACGGCGAGCGCCCGTTGCGCGAGCCCCTGTTCGCGGAACCCGGCTCCGACGAGGCCGCGCTGCTCGATCGGACCGAGTACACGCAGGCGGCGCTGTTCGCGCTCGAGGTGGCGCTGTTCCGCCTCGTGGAGCACCTCGGAGTCAAGCCGGATCTCCTGGCCGGGCACTCGATCGGCGAGCTGGTCGCGGCGCACGTGGCGGGCGTGCTGTCGCTGCCGGACGCCTGCAAGCTGGTGGCGGCACGGGGCAGGCTGATCGGCGCGCTGCCCGACGGCGGCGGCATGCTCGCCGTCGGAGCCGAGGAGGACGAGGTCGCCGAGGCGCTAGCGGGGTTCGAGGGCCGGCTGTCGATCGCCGCGGTCAACGCCCCGCGCGCGGTCGTCGTGTCGGGCGAGGGCGCCGCTCTCGACGAGCTCGAGCCCGTGTTCAAGGAGCGCGGGCACGAGACCAAGCGCCTGCGCGTGAGCCACGCCTTCCATTCGCAGCTGGTCGAGCCGATGCTCGACGAGTTCCGCGAGGTGGCGCAGGGCCTGACCTTCGCGCAGCCCAAGATCCCGATCGTCTCCAGCCTGACCGGCGCACCGGCCGGCGCGGACGAGATCGCGGACGCCGGCTACTGGGTCCGGCACGTGCGCGAGCCGGTCCGCTTCGCGGACGCCGTGGCCGCGCTCGACGAGGCGAAGGTCACGCGCTTCATCGAGCTGGGCCCGGACGGCGTGCTGAGCTCGATGGCGGCCGACTGCCTGGGCCCCGACGCCGACGAGCGCGCCCTGCTCGTGCCGGCGCTGCGCGCCAAGCGCCCCGAGCCCGAGACGTTCGCCGGCTGCCTGGCCGCCGCCCACAACGCCGGCATCCGGGTCGACTGGACCGCCCTCTACGCCGACCACCAGCCGCGCCGCGTCGAGCTGCCCACCTACGCCTTCCAGCACCAGCGCTACTGGATCGCGGAGCGCTCCGGCGGCGGGCTCGGGTCGGGCCACCCCGACCTCCAGGGCCATCCCATCCTGAGGTCGATGACGCCGCTCGCGCGCGAGGACGAGTGGCTGTTCACGGGCAGCCTCTCGTTGCAGGACCACGAGTGGATCGCGGGCCACGTGCTCGCCGGCGCCATCGTCGTCCCGGGCACCGCGTTCGTCGACATGGTGCTGCGGGCCGGATCCGCGATCGACTGCGACGTCATCGAGGAGCTGACGCTCGAGGCGCCGCTCCTGCCGCCGCCCGAGGGGGACGTCGAGGTACAGGTGCTGGTCGAGGCCGCCGAGGAGTCCGGGCGGCGCCAGTTCACGGTCTACTCGCGCACGCCCGGCGGCGAGTGGGTCGGCAACGCGAGCGGGACGCTTATGACGTCGGAGGCGGAGGAGGACCCGGTCCTCGAGCCGCTCGCCGCGGAGGAATGGCCGCCCTCCGGCGGTGAGGACGTCGATTCCGGCTGGATCGTCGATCGGATCGCCGAGGTCGCCGGCTTCCAGTACGGGCCCTCCTTCCTCGGCGTGCGTTCCGCGTGGCAGCGCGGCGAGGCGATCATGTCCGACGTCGAGCTCGACCCGGACTTCGCGGGCGACGCCTCCAGCTACGCGGTCCACCCGGCGCTGTTCGACATCGCGCTGCACGCGGGGATCGCCACGAACATCACGCAGGACGGCCTCGGACCGGGCGAGGGCCGCATGCTCTTCCGCTGGGCGAACGTCCGGTTCCACGCGACCGGTGGCTCGCGGCTGCGCGTGCTCGCGACGCCCTCCGGTCCCGGCGGGCTCTCGATCGCGGCGCTCGACGACGAGGGCCGCCCCGTGGTGTCGGTCGAGGCGATCTCCGCGCGGGAGGTGGAGCTGGCGAAGCTTCACGCGGCGCTGCGCGGCGAGCGCGAGTCGCTCTACCGCGTCGAGTGGGCCTCGGTGCCCCGGCCCGAGGCGGACGACGAGCCGGAGGCGGCGGCGATCGGCGAGGTCGACGCGGACGGGATCGAGCAGCGCCACGCCGGCCTGGCGGCGCTCGTCGAGGCG
>JALZEZ010000540.1 GCA_030861775.1 Actinomycetota bacterium | reverse complement strand
CGCGCAGCTCGCGCCTGCGTTCGCCGAGCGCCTTCCGCGCGATCGCGCGCAGCTCCCGCCGCCCGGCCCGGTCCCGGGCCAACTCGTGGGCGGCGATCGCCCCGCGGTGCTGCGGCATGACGGCCCGGGCGAAGGCCGCGTCCGTGGCGTTCGGCTTCCCGGCCAGGTCGCCGATCTCGAACGCGCCGCCGCCCCCACCACCGCCGCAGCCCGCGAGGGCCAGCACGGGGAGCAGCCAGAGCCGGCGGACGCGTGGCACGCCGCGAACGCTACGCGGGAACGAGCAGGCCCCGCTCCAGCACCAGCCCCACGCCGAGCGTCCGGTAGCCGACGCTCTCGAAGAGCACGGTCACCTGGTCGCCGTCGTAGCGAAGCCGAACGTCTCGCGTGCGACGCGCTCGATCCGGTCGCCGGCGGCTACTGCGGCCCCTGCTCGACGAACCGGCGCAGAGCCTCCTTGGCACCGCCCACGACCGGCTCGCCGTGCGCGAGCAGCAGCGAGTCGAACGGCTCGTCGAGCAGCCGCCCGTAGGCCTCGCGGATCGCCCGCTTGACGCCCTCCGGGTCGTCCCCGAGGTGCTCGTCGGAGACGAACCCGAGGCCGCCGTAGTTCATCACCGCGTCGGCCACCGCCAGGAACCCGTCGCCGACATCGATCCGCAGCGCGCTCTCCTCGTCGCAGATCGCGTCGACCTCCAGCGCGGTGATGCCGGGCGCCAGCTCGTCGCCCCAGGCGTATCCCTTCACGTCGGGCCCGCCCCTGAACTCGTGCAGGCCGGCCTCGTGACAGGCGATCGGGATGGCGAAGGCCTCCGCGAAGCGCTCGCTGTCGCGCAGGTGGTGGCGGTTGGTGAGCAGCACGCGCCGCGGCCTCCGGTCGCCGTCGAACCACTCGACGCCCTCCGCGGGCGTCAGGGGGTCGATCAGCGTCCCGGAGTCCGCGACGAAGTAGGAGCTGACGTCCACCCCGATCTTGGGGTGGCGCGCCGTCCAGTGCCAGATGCCCGAGGCGAGCTCGCGCAAGCTACGCGTTCGGCTCGGCCGCGCTGATCTCCTTCAGAGCCGAGTCGTCGTCGGCCTCGATCGCCAGGTCGCCGAGCGAGACGATGCCCACGGGCTCGCCGTCGTCGCCCACGACCGGCAGGCGGCGGACCTTGTTGTCGCGCATCAGCTTGATCGCGTCCTCGAGGCTCGAGTCCGGATCGATCGTCGTGGTGTCCGTCGAGGCGACGTCCTCGACGCTCGCGTCGGAGTTCCCCTCCGCCACGGCGTTCACGACGATGTCGCGGTCGGTCACGATGCCCTTGAGCTCGTCGCCGTCCACGACCAGCAGTGCGCCGGTGTCCTTCTCCTTCATCTTCCTGGCGGCGTCCTCGATCGAGTCGCCGGGCTCCACCGATGCGGGATCGGAGGCCATGACGTCGCTCACCTTGGTGCCGCCGCCGTCGCCCGAGCCCTTGGCCTCGTCGTCGTCGTCGGAGCTGTCGTCGGAGCTCTCGTCGCCGTCGTCGTCGGAGCCGGAGCTGGCCTCGCTGTCGTCGCCGGACTCGGCGCTGGCGTCGACGTCGCCGCGCTCCTCGTCGTCGCGCTCCTCGTCCTCGCGCTCCTCGCTCTGCTCCTCGTTGCGTTCCTCGTCAGCCATCGTTCCTCCCGCTATCGGGTTACGGTTTTTCCTCCTACCCGGACACCGACCTTGATATCCCTAGGGGGATGGTCCGGAGACGCCCGGAGCTCCCGATGCGCGACATGTTCGAGACGCGCACGCATCGGTGGAAGGAGGTGGGCCTCGAGCGCGAGCTCAGCCCCCGGCGCGTGAACCGCGCGCGGCGTGACGCGCTGATCTTCCTGCCCGCGATCGCGGCGGTCCTCGTCCTGTACGAGAACCGCAAGGACCTCTTCCCCGGGCTCGGGCCGCAGGTGCGGATCGTCACGGTCGTCGCGCTGGTGATCCTCGGCTGGGCGTTCGCGCGCGCCATGGGGCGGGGGCTCGCGCCGCAGCTCTTCAAGCGGGTGGACCCGGCGACCGCGGGCACGATCGGGTTCCTGATCCGTCTGACGACGATCACCGTGGCGCTGCTGGTGGCGCTGCGCATCGCCGGGCTCTCGCCGCGCACGCTGGCCATCGGCGGCGCCGTGACGGCGGTGGTGCTGGGGCTGGCCGCGCAGCAGACGGTCGGCAACCTCTTCGCCGGGACGGTGCTGCTGAGCGCGCGGCCGTTCCGGGTGGGCGACCGCGTGCGCTTCCAGGGCGGGCCGATCGCCGGGCGGATCGAGGGGGTGGTGAGCTCGCTCGGGCTGCTCTACACGACGCTCGCCGCCGGCGACGACCGGATCATGATCCCGAACAGCGTCGTGCTGAACATGGCGGTCACCCCGTTGCGCGAGCCGGACTCGGTCGAGCTGCGCGCGCGGCTGCCGGCCGACGTGCGCCCGAGCGTCGTGCAGAGCGCGCTCGACGCGACCGTGCAGGTGGCCACC
>JALZEZ010000539.1 GCA_030861775.1 Actinomycetota bacterium | reverse complement strand
CCGGCAGCTTGAGGGGTCGGGCCCTGGCGCAGGGTCTGGCCCCTCGCTGTGCGAGGATCCGCCGGTGGCTCCGCGCACGGTCCTGATCAGCGGCTCGTCCAGCGGCATCGGCCGCGCCACGGCCGTGCACCTCGCCCGCTCCGGCTGGGACGTGTTCGCCGGCGTTCGCAAGGTCGAGGACGGCGAGTCGCTCAGGAGCGAGGAGCCGGACCGGATCCACCCGGTGATCCTCGACGTGACCGATCAGGCCACGATCGACGCCGCGGCGGTCACGCTCGAGGCCGCGCTCGGCGACCGCGGGCTGGACGGGCTGGTCAACAACGCCGGCATCGCCGTGGCCGGACCGCTCGAGTTCCTGCCGGTCGACGAGCTCCGGCGCCAGCTCGAGGTCAACGTCGTCGGCCAGATCGCGGTGACCCAGGCGATGATGCCCGCGATCCGGCGGGCGACCGGCAGGATCGTGAACATCAGCTCGGTCGGGGGCCGCCTGGCACACCCGTTCATGGGCCCCTACCACGCCTCCAAGTTCGCCATCGAGGCGCTGACCGACACGTTGCGCAAGGAGCTGCGGCGGTGGGGGATCGTGGTGGTGGCGATCGAGCCCGGCACCACCGACAGCGCGATCTGGGAGAAGGGCGAGCGGGGCGCCGACGCGCTGCTGGAGTCGATCGGCCCGCGCGGGCGCGAGCTCTACGGTGGCGCGCTCGAGAAGATCCGGGAGATGGTCCTGAAGGCCGGCGAGCACGGCCGCCCGGCCGAGGGCGTGGCCACCGTGATCGAGCGGGCGCTCACCACGAAGCGCCCCCGGACCCGCTACCTGGTCGGGCGCGACGCCTGGGCCCAGGTCGCGATGAGCACCGCCCTGCCCGACCGCGCCGTCGACGCGCTGGAGGCGCGCTACCTGGAGCGCTAGTGGATCGGCGTCGTCGGACGCCGCGGGGTCGAGAGCTCGAAGACCCAGAAGTTCTGGCCCATCACCGGCACCGAGACGTTGTAGACCGGCGAGTCGCCGATCCGCCCCTCGAACGTCCCCGCGTGCGCGTGCCCGTGCAGCACCAGGTCGGGAGCGTGCTCGCGGATCGGCGCCGCCAGGCGGTCGCTACCGAGGAAGGCCCAGATGCCGGGCGGCTCGCCCTCGAGCGTCTCGACGGTGGGCGAGTAGTGCAGCAGCACGATCCGGTACGGGCAGTTGGCGATCTCGCGCAGGCCGCGGCCGAGCGCCTCCACGTCCTCGCTGGTCGTGGCGTACACGTCGCGTAGCTGGCGCTCGCCGAAGTCCGGCAGGTTCGAGCCCGCGAACCCGCCCACGAACCCCTTCAGGCCGACGATCCCGACCTCCTGCCCGGCGATGTCGAGCACCCGCGTCTCGCGCTCGAGCACGAGGATCCCCTCCTCCTCCAGCACCGCCCGGAACTCGTCGCCGCGGTCCACGTGCAGGTCGTGGTTACCCAGCACCACCACGGTGGGCACGTGAAGCGGCTGGACGGCCTCGGCGAACAGCCGCGCCTGCGCGGGCTCGCCGTGCGTGGTGAGGTCGCCGGCCACGAGGATCGCGTCGCAGTTGCCCTCCAGACCGGCGAAGGCGGCCGCCACCTCGTCGCGGTTCGCCTCCCGGATGTGGACGTCGCCCGCGGCGGCGATTCGTATGGGGCCTGTTGGCTCCATGCCTGGTTGGGTATCAGATCGACGTGCCTCGAAGCGAGACGATGCATGCGATAGCGGAGTCGATGAAGAAGGCTGCGGCGGCCTTCCGCGAGCACGAGATCCCGTTCGTGCTGGCCGGCAGCCTGGCCTCGTGGGCCCGCGGCGGTCCCGAGACCCACCACGACCTCGACTTCGTGGTCAAGCCCGAGGATGCCGACCGCGCCCTCGAGGCGCTCGAGTCAGTTGGCATGCGGCCGGAGAAGCCGCCGGAGGAGTGGCTCTACAAGGCCTGGGACGGCGAGGTGCTGATCGACCTGATCTTCCACCCGAGCGGCCTGAAGCCCGACGACGACATGATGGAGCGCGCCGAGCGCATCAACGTGCTGAGCATGGAGATGCCGGTCATGTCGATCGAGGACGTGCTCGTGACCAAGATCAACGCGCTCACCGAGCACTCGCTGCGCTACGAGGGGCTGCTGGAGATGGCGCGCGCCCTGCGCGAGCAGGTGAACTGGACCGACGTGCGCGAGCGGGCGCGCGACACCCCGTTCGCCCGCGCCTACTTCGTGATGCTCGACGGGCTGGAGATCGTGCCGGACGTGCCGCCCAAGCGAGGGCGCGACGGCGGCGACGACCCGCGCGTGCGGGTGGACGTGTCGACCGCCTAGCCGGGCCCGGAGCTCCCCCTACTAGCGCAACACGACTTCGACCACGTGCTGGCCCGACTGCCGTCCCGGGCGGGGCGGGGCCGCACGCCGGTTGCGCGGGTCGGTCGGGTCGTCGTGGCCCTTCGTCGCCGCCTCTCCGCGGAGCGAGCCGCGGCGGCGCACGAGCGC
>JALZEZ010000538.1 GCA_030861775.1 Actinomycetota bacterium | reverse complement strand
GCGCTCGAGCTGGCTCGGGACCCATCCACCCGCGAGGCCTGCCGCGCGCGCGCGGCCGACTTCTCGCGGGAGCGGATGGGTGAGTCGTACGTGCGGCTCTACGACGAGGTCAGAGCGACGAGGCGATGAACACCCAGGCGACGGCGATGGCGAAGCCGATCACGCCGAGCACGATCGCGGTCGTGCCGGTCTGCTCGCCACCCCGGGCGGGGTCCTGACGCGCCTCGTTGCGCCCCATGACGCCGAGGACGATCGCCAGCGTCGAGAACACGATCGGCGGGAACACGAAGAACGCCGTCGGGATCCCGACCACGCCCAGTCCCAGCGCCCATGCGGACTTCTTGTTGGTGCGCGTCTGGGTGCCCTGATTCGCGCCGTAGTAGGCCGGTGACTCTGGTCTGTTGAACGTACCGGTGGTCATGGTGCCCTTTTACCCGGGGCACCGGCCAGTATTCGTCTACAGCCAGCCGCGGTGGCGGAAGTAGCCGAGCATCGAGACCAGCAGCGCGACCATCGAGCCGACGATGATCCAGAAGGCCGCCTCGGAGCTCTCGCCGGGCACGCCGACGTTCATGCCCCAGAGGCTCGCGAGCAGCGTGAGCGGCAGGATCACGACGCTGAACGCGGTCAGCACGCGCAGGACGTCGTTGACCCGGTGCGAGATCACCGACTCGTTGGTGTCCTCGAGCGCCTCCACGACCTCCTTGTAGTTCTCGAGCATGTCCCAGATGCGCTCGGAGGCGTCGACGACGTCGTCGAAGTACAGCTCGTGCTCCTCGGTCAGGAAGCGCTGCTTGGTCCGCTCGAGGTCCTGGAGCACGGGCCGCTGCGGGCGGATGATCTTGCGGAAGTTGATGATCTCCTGCTTGACGTTCGAGATGTCGCGCACGACCTCCTCGGAACGTCCCTCGAAGATGTCCTCCTCGACGCGGTCGAGCTTGTTGCCGACCTTGCGCAGCATCGGGAAGCAGTAGTCGAACGCGTCGTCGACGATCTTGTAGAGCAGGTAGCCGGCGCCCTTCGAGAAGAGCTGGTCGCGCGTCTCCTCGGAGGCCCGGCAGCGCTCGAACAGGTACTCGACGGGCTGGAGCGGGACGTTCGGCAGCGTGATCAGGTAGCCGGGGCCGATGAAGATGTCGAGCTCGCCCGCGTTGAGGCGCCCGACGGCCTTGTCGAACACCGGGAAGTGCAGGACGATGAAGAGGTAGTCGTCGTACTCGTCGATCTTCGGCCGCTGGTTGCGCGACGCGATGTCCTCGTAGTCGAGCGGGTGGAACTCGAAGTGCTCCTCGAGCCAGGCGCGGTCCAGCGGGCCGGGGCGCTCGATGTTGATCCAGCGCAGGCCGCGGTGCTCTACGACCTCGACGTTCGGCTCAGCGGCGGCGGGTGCGGCGTGCGCGTCGACCCGTGTCCGTGACCGGCTCCTCAGGCGTGGCTTGGGGAGATTGGGCATGGCTCGGACTGAGCGGATCCTCGGTGGGCACGGTCACGAGATTGATTCTACGAGCGCGCCGGGAAACCTCGCCGCTACGGTGCGCGCCGTGGGCGTTGCTCGGCGGGTGCTCGACCGGATCGCGCTGCGGCGCGGGGCGCTGCACGAGCGGCGCATCCAGGATCGCTGGTTGCGCTCGACGGGGCGGTTCGACGTGGATCGCGCGTTCGTCGCGCGCCACGGCGCGCGTGTGCTCGGCGGCCCGTTCGCCGGGATGGCGTATCCGCCGTCCGCGGCCGGGCGCGTGCATCACCTGGTAGCGAAGCTGCTCGGCGCGTACGAGCGCGAGTTGGCGGCCGTGGTCGCCGAGCAGCTCGCCCGGCGGCCGCCGCTGTTCGTGGACGTGGGGGCGGCCGACGGGTACTACGCGGTGGGGTTCGCGGTGGCGAGCCCATCCACGCGCGTGCACGCGTTCGAGGTGGACCCCGTGGCGAAGCGGGCGCTGCGGGCGCTCGCCCGGCTGAACGGGGCGGCGGATCGGGTGGTGGTCCACGGGCCCGCGAACCCGTGGCGGCTCGCGTCGCTCGACCTCCACGGGGCGTTCGTGCTCTGCGACTGCGAGGGGGCGGAGCTGGACGTGCTCGCGGGCGAGGCGGTGCCGGCGCTGGCCGGCGCGACGGTGCTGGTGGAGGTGCACCCGCTCGGCGATGGCGAGGGCCATGGCGACACCGGCCCGCCGCTGCGCGAGCGCTTCGAGGCGAGCCACACGGTGCGCGCGTTCGAGCCGGAGGGGCGCGACCCGGACGAGTACCCGGAGCTCGAGGGCCTGCCCGGCGCGGAGGACGCGATCGACGAGGCGCGCTTCGGCCGCACGAGCTGGCTGCTCTTCGAGCCGCGCCGCGAGGCCCACCCCCCGGGACGCGGCGAGCCGCACACTCCCTCCGAGTAGAACGAAGTTCTAGAACCTCGTTCTGGAATCTCGTTCTAGAACGTCGTTCTAGTGAGAAGCGGCGCCGCCGGCCACCCCGCCGCCCTGCCGCCCGCGGCCCCGCGC
>JALZEZ010000053.1 GCA_030861775.1 Actinomycetota bacterium | reverse complement strand
ACGCGGCGGCGCGCCGGTTCCTGGACTTCCTGGGCGAGTGAGCAAAAAAGGGGTCTGACCCCTTTTTTACAGTGCTGTAACGCTAGGCCGGCACGTCGGCGGCCATCGCCAGCGTCGCCAGCCGCGTGGGCACGTCGCGCCCGCGCAGCACGACCTCCTCGCCCAGCTCCCAGCGGCGGGCCTCGTCCTCGGCCGCGCGCTCGACGGCGCTGCCGGAGGCCACCATGCGCTCGCGGCGGCGCTTCGCCAGCTCGGAGAGCCGGGCCGCCTCGTTGACCGGGTCGCCGATCACGGTGTACTCGAAGCGCTCCACGGCGCCGACGTTCCCGGCCACCGCCTCGCCCGCCGACACGCCGATGCCGGCGTCGATCTCGGGCAGCTCGTCGCTCATCCGGGCGCGCAGCTCGCGCGCCGCGCACAGGGCCGAGCCGGCCGGGTCCTCGCGCGCGACCGGGGCTCCGAACACGCACAGCGCGCCGTCGCCCTCGAACTTGTTGACCATCCCGCCGTAGGACTCGACCACCTCGACCACCAGGCCGAAGAAGCGGTTCAGCAGCGCCACCACCCGCTCCGGCGGGAGCCGGGAGGCCATCGTGGTCGACCCGACCAGGTCCACCAGCAGCACGCCCACCTCGCGCACCTCGCCGCCGAGCTTCACGCCGCCGTCCACCGCGGCGCGCGCCACGTCGCGCCCCACGTGGCGCCCGAACAGGTCGTGCAGCCGCTCGCGCTCGGCCAGGCCGGCCGCCATGCGGTTGATGCCCACCTGCACCAGGCCGATCTCGCTGGTGTCGTCGATCGGGATCTGGACCTCGTAGTCGCCCTCCTCGACCCGCACCAGCGCGTCGCGCACGGAGCCGAGCGACTCGCTGACCGAGCGCGCCGTGAGCTTGGTCGCCAGCAGCCCGCTGAAGCCCGCGATCATCGCCAGGAAGAGCACCCCGAGGGCCACGAGCTCGACGTTCACGTCGGCGAACATCCCCGAGACGGCCACCGCGATGATCCCGACCAGCGGCGTGCCGGTGGCGAGCAGCCACACCATGCGGATGCGCAGGCCCACGCCGGGGCCGCTCGGCGCCACCGGCGGGGCCGCCGACAGGGCGAGCGTGGTGACGGGGCGCAGGATGCGCTCGGCCTGGAGGTACTGGACGCCCGCGGTGGTGATCCCGCCGACGAGCAGCGTGAGGAAGACGATCGCGCCCACGAGCCCGTCCTGCTCGTCGATCGTGCCGCCGATCAGGTTGAGCCCGCCGAACAGCACGGCCCCGATGAACCAGAACCGGAAGGCCTGCACGGCGTGCGCCTTTGCGATGTGCAGGGCCTTGTCGCGCTCCGCCGGCGTGGGGTCGCGCTTGCCCACCCAGTCGATCAGCGACTCGGACTTCTGGTAGCCCCAGCGGGTGCCGAGCACGAACGTCGCCGGCAGGTAGATCGCGAAGACGATCGCGTTCACGACGATCGCGTCGGTCGGATCGGTGCCCTCGAAGGCGGGCGGGATCAGCAGCAGCAGGAAGAAGAAGGTGTCGAACGCGCCCAGCCCGTTGGCCACGATGCCGAGGCGGTTGAGGCTCCTGCGGGTGCGCTGGACGAGCTCGGTCCCCTCGCGGGCCGAGGTGAACGGAACCGGACAATGCCCCGCCGCTGTAACCCCCATACGGGAATTGTTCCCCACCCGGGCAGCCCGACGCCTCAGGTGTGACCGTTGTCACGGTCGGCCGGTTGGGGCGGGCAGTCGCCCGCGGAATGGCGCCTGGCCGCGCGCAGGCTAGCGGCGTGCGGGCCTGCGCACCGCGATGCGCACGGAGCGCGTGATCACCCGCCGGATGCCGGCGGCGTCCTGGGAGACGATCGTGACCTTCGCCTTGATCGAGCGCCGGCTGCGGATCCGAGCGCGCGCGGACTTGCCGCCCGGCCTCAGCACGACCTTGCCCCGGCCGGCGCCGTCGAACGTCTCGTGCGCGCGCGCGAGCGTGACCGTCTTGTTCCGCGAGCCGGAGCGGAACTTCGCCGTGAGCGTGGCCGTGAGGTCGAGCGGCTTGCTCGTGACCACTGAGAACGGCAGCCCGCTGTTGAGGATCGTCCTGTGTGTCACGTTCGGGGGCACGTGCACGCGGAACCCGCGCGTGCGGGAGCGGCCCGGCTCCCGCGGCCGCTCGAGCCGGAACGGGCCGGTGACCTCGTAGACGATCCCCAGCACCAGCCCGCGCTGCGACGAGAAGTACATCCGCTGCCCCGAGGGGTCGAAGACGACGCCGCAGAGCTCGGAGCGGGCATCGCCGCCGCCGCCGGTGTGCTGGCTCCCGGTGACCTTGAGGAAGCGGGCCACCTCGCGCTGCGGGGTGATGATGCCGATGTCGAGGCCCGGGTCGTCCGAGTTGAACGTGTCCTCGCAGACGAACACGTCGCCCGAGCGCGAGACCGTGATGTTGTCCACGTTCGTCAGCGGCGGGTTCTGGATCGCGTTGCCGTCGTAGAGCACGTCGATCCGGCCGGTGAGCGTGTCGTAGGCGTGGACCTTGTTGTCGTTCGTCGTGCAGAGGTAGACGACGCCGCCGTCGTACCACATGCCCTCGCCGCGGTTGAAGCGGGTCATCCCCGGCACCTGCTCGCGCGTGGGGGCCGCGCCGGCGGAGGGGTCGGGCACGCGCGCCCACTCGACGAACCCGCCGCCGCCGACCTTCGCCACCTCGAGCACGCCGGCGCTCAGGTCCGGGTAGCTGTTCGGGGTGAAGCGGTAGAAGCCGCCCTGGCCGTTGTCCTCGGACAGGTACACGCGCTTGCCGCCCGGATCGACCGCGACCGCCTCGTGCTCGAACACGCCCATCGCCGGCATCGCCACGCCCGGCTTCTGGCCGGTGGGGTCGCACTCCCAGACGCGTCCGCCGCCGTGCTCCTCGCACGAGAGCCAGGTGCCCCACGGCGTGGGCCCGCCCGCGCAGTTCACGCTGGTGCCGGAGAGGATGCGGTAGGCGTCGGCGATCGTGCCGTCCGGCCGGAAGCGGATCGCCGAGGCGCCGCCGGTGCCGGGCGTCGCGGCACCGACGTCCGGCGGGTTCTCGGAGTTCGCGACGAGGATCCAGCCGCCGTCGGGCGTGGCGAAGGTGGCCTGGCCGTCGCTGAAGATGTGCCACGTGTAGCTCGTGCCGGCCACGGGCGTGTTGCCCATCGCGACCGGCCGCGCGCTGAAGCCGGCCGGCAGCATGATCCCGTTCGAGTCCGCGGCCTGGAGCGGGCCGTAGGGCCCGACACCCGGCTTGGCCGGCTCGGCGGCGAGCGCCGAGCGCCAGAAGGCGGGACCGAACGCGAGCGCCCCCGCGCCGACCGCGCTCGCCTTGAGGAACTCCCGCCTGCGGTACATCGCCGACAACCAAATCACACCCCGCGACGACGTGCGCACGTTGACGGCGGCGTCAGTATCCTCGGTCGCCGTTTCCGAGCAGGGGGATTCCGAAGTGATCAAGAGGCTGGGGGGCGCCGCGCTCGCGGCCGCCGCAACGACGCTCGCACTCGCCGCGCAGGCCAGCGCCACGCCGGTGTGCACCGACGGCTACATGGGCGGCCCGCCGGCCTCGCAGTGCGGCGGCCGGATCTTCCCGGAGGCGGCTCGGTCCCAGGCCTACATCCAGTACCAGCCCGCCCCGAACGGCTTCACCGAGTACAAGCACGGGATCGAGTACCTGGCCCAGAAGTACCCGCGCTGGATCTCGGTCTTCACGCTGCGCTCGAAGTACGGCGACGACGCCGTGAGCGCCGGCGACGACCGCAAGCGCTCCTACGAGGCCGACGACACGAACGACGGGCACGACATCTTCGTCGTGAAGATCACCGACCACAGCGTGCCCGACACGGGCAAGCAGCCGCTGCTCTACTCGCTGTCGGTCCACGGCAACGAGCGCGGCGGCCTCGAGGGCGGCATGCGCACCGCCGAGGACCTGGCGATGGCGGCCACGAGCGGCGGGAAGATCTCCGACGGCGTGGCCAACTACGACTCGACGACCGGCCGCAAGCCGGTCTTCCACGAGTACGAGGCGCGTGACCTGCTCGCGCGGCAGGCGGTCTACCTGGTCGACTTCAACATCGACGGCTGGCGGATCGGCGACGTCTGGCAGGTCCCGACCCAGCCCTACGCGCGCGGCAACAGCTTCGGCACCGACCTCAACCGGCAGATGCCCACGATCGGGCGGATCAACCCGAGCCGCAACCCGCTTCAGGAGTCCGAGATGCTGTTCGGCCATCGCTTCATGCACGAGGTGGCGGACTCCGGGCCCGGTGGGAAGATGGCCTACGGCGCCGACGTGCACGGCGAGCTGACCTCGCAGGCCTACGTGGACGTGATGTACCCGGCCGGCCAGTTCGACTCGGTCGACCACCGCCGGCTGATGGCGATCGCCGAGCGGACCAAGTCGGTCATCGACGCGACGCTCTACCAGGGGATCGCCGAGCAGTCGGAGAACACGCTCGGCGGCAACGACCGCGAGCACCCGAACTACGTGCCGGTGCGGCCCGCCCACTGGGGCACGGTCTGGGACACGCTCGGCTACACCGACACCGGGTTCATCGGCGACTACATGGCGACGGACCTGGGCGTGACAGGGATGGACTACGAGATCGCGTTCAACCACACGGTCCCGGACAAGAACTGGAACGTGTACCTCCAGGAGAACCACATCAACGCGACCCGGGCGATCATCAAGACCGCGATGGCCTACGCGCGCTTCCAGGAGAGCGAGTTCAACGAGGACAACGTGCGGGTCGACCCGCGCGGCCGCGCCGGCTACGTGGTCAACCCGGACACGGTCACCGACAAGGACGAGAACGGGGCGGGCACGCTGCCCGGGCAGAACAAGGACGGCAAGGGCCAGGACGGCAAGCCGGTCACGCAGCGCTCGTACGACGTCACGAACCAGAAGTGGTTCACCGACACCAACCGGCTGATGCCCGCGTCGTTCGTGCGCTTCGCGGCGGCCGACGTGGCCGCCGACCCGAAGAAGCTCTCGGCCGTGGACTCGCTGGTCCTGGCCGACGTGGACTTCCCGCTCGACACCCGCGGGCGGTCCGTGGACCGCGCGGCCTACTTCCGCAACATCAAGTCGTGGGTCGAGTCCGGCGGGAACCTGGTGCTCACCGACCGCGCCCTGCACGCGCTGGGCGACCTGGGCGTGGTGCCGAAGGACGCGGTGAAGGATGTGAAGGTCTACCAGCCGTACGCGAACATCCGCGACTTCGAGCACTCGCTGGTAGAGGGGCTGCGGCCGAACGCTCGCCAGCTCGTGGAGGCGGCGATCCTCGGCTACGGGATCGGCGACGACGCCTCGCCGATGACCGTCGTCACGCGCAGCGCGTGGGAGGCGGCCGGCGGCAAGACCGTGGGCACGACCGGCAACAACTCCGGCACGACCGACGGCCAGACGCAGGCCTCGATCGGCGAGCTGAAGCTGGGCAAGGGCCTGGTACGGATCGTCGGCGGCGCCCTGCCGATGCCGACCGAGGAGAACGACCATCGCTACGGCCTGCGCGACTACGCCCCGACCTACAGCGGCCTGTACGTGCTCGAGAACAGCCTCGAGCACGACGCCCCGGGCCTCGGCTCCGCGGCCTGCATCAAGGGCAGCAGCCGGACGGTGGCGATCTCGCGCAAGATCCGCGGCCAGCGGGTCAGGTCCACGCGGGTGAACGCCAACGGCCCGGTGCGGATGCGGCGGGCGAGGGGCGGCAAGCTGTTCGCGGTCGTGGACATCCGGCGGCTGAAGGGCAAGACGCTGGTGCTGCGCATCTCGCGCCGCACGACCGGCGGCCGGTTGATCAAGACGAAGCACACGCGGCTGGTCTGCCGCTAGCGGTCAGCGCACGGCGGTCGCCTCGAGCTCCACGAGCAGGGGCGGGAACGCGAGCCGGGCCACGCCCAGCAGGGTGGAGGCCGGGCGGCAGTTCGCCTCCGCCAGCCGCCGCGCGTAGGTCTCGCCGGCCTGGACGAACGCGTCCACGTCGGTGGTGAAGTAGTTGAGGCGGACCACGTCGGACAGCTCGAAGCCGGCCTCGCGCAGGACGGTCTCGAGGTTGTCGAGGGCCTGGCCGATCTGCGCGGCCATGTCGCCCTCGTGCAGGGGAGCGCCGTCCGCGTCGACGGACGTCTGTCCGGCGCAGTAGAGGATCTGCTCGCCGCCGCTCAGGCGGTTGCCCTGGACGAAGCCGAGCTGGTCCTGCCAGGTCCACGGGTTGACGATGTCTCGCTGCATGGTCACCTCAATTCGGGCAGTCGATGGCCTTCTCGCGCGCTCCCTCGACCAGGAGCGCCCGGAACGTACCGGTCTGAGCGCTCACCTGGAACTGCCACGTCACGTCGCCGCGCTCGTAGGTGACGACCGAGTCGCCGAAGAAGTCCTGCGTCCGGTCGGGCTTGCCGAAGCGCTCGTCGAACTGGTCGAGCTTAAGCCGCTCCTCGACGGCCTTGCAGGCCTCGGTCTCGCTCAGCGCGACGGGGTCGGGGCCGCCGTCGTCGCACCCGGCCGCTGCCAGGGCGGCGATCAGTGTGAGGAGCGGCACGACCCGGGGCACGGCGACCGGTACGTTAACCGCGTGACCGGGGCCCCGCCGATCTTCTACTTCGACACGAACTCCCCCTACGCGTACCTCGCGGCGCAGCGGGTGGGCAAGCTGATCCCGGACGCCGTCTGGCGGCCGGTGGCGCTGCCGATGATCTTCCGGGCGATCGGCAAGGTGCCGTGGTCGCTGAGCGACGAGCGCGACGCGGGGGTGGCCGAGTGCGAGCGGCGCGCGGCCGAGCGCGGGCTGCCGCCGATGCGGTGGGTGGACGGCTGGCCCGCCGAGAGCTGGTCGTTCGACCCGATCCGCGCGGCCGTTGTGGCCGAGGAGCACGGCAAGGTGGTCCCGTTCGCGCTCGAGTGCTACCGGCTGATGTTCGCGGAGGGGCGCTCGCTGGAGGAGATCGAGAACGTGCGCGCCGCGGCCGCCGCGGTGGGGCTGGACCCGGACGAGGTCGAGGCCCGGATCGGCGAGGACGCGGTCAAGGAGAGGCTCAGGGCCTACACGGACGAGGCGGTCGGCCTCGGCGCCGTCGGCGTGCCGACCGTCGCCGCGGGCGGCGAGCTCTTCTGGGGCGACGACCGCCTGGAGGAGGCCGCGGCCGCCGCTAGCGCTTGAGCGTGCGCTTGCCGGTGCCGTGGCCGGTGTTGCCGGCGCCGTCGGTCACGTGCGCCTGCACGGTCACCGCGGCCGACTTCTTGTTGCGCAGCGCCGACTGACCGGCCTTCGTCAGCGCCATCGAGACCGTCGCCTTGCCCGCCCTGGCGAAGCCCCTGGCCCCCTTGGCGATCGTCACGGTCTTCTTGCCCTGCCTCATCGTGGCCGTGAGCTGGCCGTTGCCGGCCTCGTCGACGGTCACGTCCACGCGCAGCTTCCTGTTCTTGCGCACCTTCGAGACGCTCGAGTCGAGCACCTTGACCGAGACCTTCGGGGCGGTCGTGTCGCCCGACTGCTGCGGCGGCGGCGACGGCGCTCCCGCGCCGGTCACGTTCAGCGTGCCGGTCATGAACGGGTGGACCGTGCAGAAGAACGGGTAGCTGCCGCCCTTGAGCTGCTGGACGCCCTGCACGAGCGCCTCCTCGCCGGGGCCGAGCAGCGGCGTGCCGAAGATCGGCTTGCCGCCGGCCTGGTCCTTGGAGACGAGGTCGTGCTGCTGGAGGTCGATGTTGCGGAAGAACAGGGCCTCGCCCTGGTCGATCGTGATCACCGTGCTCGAGTACTGGTTGACCGGGACCGCGTAGACGCGCTCGTCGGCGGCGGCCGGAGCGGCGAGCGCCAGCAGCGCCAGGGCGGCGACGAGCGCGGCCGCGCGCCTCACGGCGTCACCTCGAACGCCCCGCGCATCCAGGGATGCGTGCGGCAGAAGTACGCGTACTTGCCCACCGGCAGGTCGCTCGGCGTCCTCGCCGTCGGATTCGGACTCCCCCCGTCAACCAAGTCGAATCCCATCATGCCAGAGTCCCAGCGCCCGTCCGCCAGTGGGTAGTTGGCCACGTACGGCCCGTTGCAGGGCCAGGGGCAGGTGGTGACGGTGTGGCGGATGCCGGCCTCCTGGTCGAAGTTCACGAACGTGAGCGAGTTGCCCTGCCTCACCCGCGCGGGCGCGCCGAAGGCGCCACTCAGCCCGCGGTCGCCCGGCGAGTAGACGAAGTTCTGGATCGTCACGAACGAGGTCTCGACGCCCGCCCCGCGGTCGGGCTCCTCGCGCTCGCACGCGCCCCCGTCGTGCACGCCGTCGTGGTGCCCGGACACGCCGGTGTGGCGCCCGCAGACCGGCTCGGGCGGCCCGCGCCAGTCGCGGTTCAGCACGCCCTTGGTGAGGTCGGGCTTCTTGCGCTTGCGCTTCGTCTTCGCCGCGTGGCGGCCCACCAGGTACGGCTTGCAGCCCGCCCGCGGCGGGAGCTTGTCGTCGATGTAGACGCCCGCGTGCGCCATCACCGCGTACCAGGCGTGGTCGCGGTTCTCGTAGGTGCTGCTGATCCGCAGCCGGTCGCCCTTGCGCACCGGCGCCCGCCACGCGGCGCGCGGCACGGTCATCTGGAAGTCCTCCGACAGCGGAGCGGTGCGCTGCACGGCCTCGGAGCGGAACAGCGCGGTGCCGCCGTACTTCGAGTACCTGGTACGCGGGCAGGGGTTGGGCTCCGACCCGAGGTTCTCGATCGTGACCACCTTGCCGCCGGGGTGGAGGTGGCCGCCGGCGCCGACGATCGTGCCGTCGCGCGTGGCCTTCCACTCGATCGGCCCCTCGGGGTCGTCGCGCGCGGTCTCGAACACGCCGGGCCCGGAGGGCTTGCGCGGAACGTCGAAGGTGCGGCCGAAGATCACGCCCACCGGCGAGCGGTGCGGCCGCCCGGTGATCCGCTCCAGCTCGGCCGGCGAGCCGTGCGCGAACACCACGTCGAGCGTGATGTAGGTGAGCATCGTCTGAGAGGTCTTGTTGTGGATCATGTAGATGACCGGCTCGACCTCGCCGGGCGCGGTGTGCCCGCCGTACACCGGCCCGTTCGGCTCGGCCGACGACTGGCGCCGGGCGTCCGCGCGCGTCTCCTCGTCGCCGGTGCCCCACAGCCACTGCGTGAAGCCGTAGGTGTAGGAGTCCTCCTCGTTGCCGGGGTCGAGGCGCAGCCAGTGGGCGTGGTGGATGTGAGCGTGCTGGTGCTGCGGCGTGGCGAAGTCGGTGGCCAGGCGCAGCCGCGGCTCGATCGACAGCACGAAGCCCTCGCGCACCGGCAGGTTCAGGTCGAAGCGGTTCATGTCGTTCCCCGGCGGGACGACGTACGGCCCGTACCAGAAGCGCAGCGTCTCGACGGTCCCGGCGGGCTTGGCCTGGAACTGGTCGCCGCGGTCCAGCAGCGGCTCCTTGGGGTCGGTCGGGTCCTGGGCGAGGGCGGGTGGGGCGCAGGCCAGCGCCGCGAGCAGCGCGCTCGCGCAGGCGATCGCTCTGAAGGCGCCCCCGTCCATCCCCGCGTCCGGTGCATACCCCGCGGACGCGCCAGGCCAAACGCGCGGCGCCCGGCTGCGCACCGCCGCGAAAACCCGCTAACTGCGTGGATCCGGACGGCGCCGGATCCCGGGGGCGAGGCTACAGCGGTTATCGTTTCGCGCCGCTGACCGGGCCGGGCTAACGAGGAGGTGGGTTGTGAGCGGTGCTTTGTGGGACCGGATCGATGAACGCTGCGAGCGCTGGAACGTGCTGCGGCACCCGTTCTACGCCCGCTGGTCGGAGGGCGAGCTGGAGCCGGCCGAGCTGAACCGCTACGCGGGCCAGTACCGGCACGCCGTGCAGGCGCTGGCCACGATGACCGCCCGCGCGGCCGAGCAGCAGGAGTCGCTGGGCACGCACGCCGAGGAGGAGGCCGCGCACGTGGCCCTCTGGGACGAGTTCGCCAAGGCGACCGGCAACGGCTGCGACGACCGCCCGAACCTCGAGACGCGCGCCTGCGTGGAGACCTGGTGCGCCGAGGACGGCCTGCTCCCGATGCTCGCCCGCATGTACGCGATCGAGAGCAGCCAGCCGGAGATCTCGCGCACGAAGCGGGAGGGGCTGGTGGGGCTGTACGGCTACGAGGACGGCCCGGCGACGGAGTACTTCCGCCTGCACGAGCGCCTCGACGCCGAGCACGCCGCCGAGGTGCGCGAGCTGATCGAGGAGCTCGCCTCCGAGGACGACGAGCACGCCATCCTCGACGCCGCCGAGGCCGCCGTCCGGGCGAACTGGCGGCTGCTCGACGGCGTCAGCTAGTCGTCCAGCTCACCCGCGTAGACGGCGAAGACGGCGCCCTGCGGGTCGCGTAGGACGCCGATCCTGCCGGGGCCGAGGTTCGAGGGCGGCAGGATCGTCTCGCCGCCGAGCTCGCCCGCCTTCTCGGCGGTGGCGTCGCTGTCCTCGACCGCGAAGTACGGGAGCCAGTGCGGCGGGATGCCCTCCTCCTGCATGCGCAGGACGCCGCCGTTCGTGCGCTGGCCGTTCCTGAGCACGTAGTAGTCGACCTCGTCGCTGTCGACCTTCTCCGCGGTCCACAGGAACAGCTCGCCGTAGAACGCGAGCGCCTTGTCGGGATCGTTCGTGTTCAGGTCGTTCCAGGTCAGGCAGCCGGGCTCGTTCACGCGCTGGGCGCCGATGTGCTCGCGCGGCGTCCACAGTGCGAGGAAGGCCCCGGTCGGGTCCTGGATCACGGCCATCCGGCCGGCCTGGAGCACGTCGAAGGGCTCGAGGACGACCGTGCCGCCGATCTCGCCGGCCTGCCCGCAGGTCGCGTCCACGTCCTCGACGGTCACGTAGTTGTTCCAGTGCGGCGGGATGCCCTGCTCGCGCTCGTCGCTCCCCTGCTCGAAGATCGCCGAGACGTACGAGCCCCTGACGCGGCACATCGTGTAGACGCCGCCGTCGTCGCCGGTCGGCATGTCCTCCGCCTCCCAGCCGAACAGCTCGCCGTAGAAGCGCTTCGCCGCCTCCGGGTCGGGAGTGGCCAGATCGACCCACGAGAACGTCCCCGGCTCGTACTTGCTGCGCTCTCCCATACGCGCCTCCTTCCCCGGTTTTCGGCCTATAGTTGAGGTCGTTACTTCACTTTGTGAAGTGTCGTCCTCCGCTCTATGAGACTCGCCCTCATCACCCTGTGCGCGACGCTGCTCGCCGCCGTCGTGCCCGGAACGGCGGCCGCCAAGCCGGCTCCGGACCCGGAGCCCGGACGGTACATCGTCGTCTTCGACCGTGACGTGCCGAGCGTGGACCGCGAGACCGACGCGCTCGAGCGCCGCCGCGGCTTCCGCAGCCGGCTGCGCTTCCGGCGCGCGATCGAGGGGTTCTCCGCCCGGCTCAGCGCCGAGCAGGTGCGCGCGCTGCGCGCCGATCCCGACGTGGAGGCGGTCGTGCCGGACCGCCCGGTCCGCGCGCTGGCCGCCCAGCCGTACGCCCCCGGCGAGCCGAGCGCCCCGAACGGCGTGCGCCGCATCGGCGCGGCCACCCTGCCCGCGGCCAGCCCGGCGTGGGTGCGCGAGGCGGCCGACACCGGCGTGGCCGTGATCGACACCGGGATCGACCTCGACCACCCGGACCTGAACGCGGCCGACGGCATCGACTGCGTGACCCCCGGGACCCCGGCCGAGGACGACAACAGCCACGGCACCCACGTGGCCGGCACGATCGGCGCGGAGAACGACGGCGCCGGGGTGACCGGCGTGGCGCCCGGCACGCGCGTGCACGCCGTGAAGGTGCTCGACGCGGGCGGCAGCGGGCTCACCTCGCAGATCGTCTGCGGGATCGACTGGGTGATCGCGAACGCCTCCACGCGCGGCATCCGGGTGATCAACCTGAGCCTCGGCGGGCCGGGCCAGAACGACCGCAACTGCGGCCGCACGCCCGGGGAGGAGGACCCGATGCACGACGCGATCTGCCGCGCCACCGCGGCCGGGATCCTCAGCGTCGTGGCCGCCGGGAACAGCGGCTGGGACTACACCCTCGACCCGCCCGACGTGCCCGCCAGCTACCCCGAGGTTCTCACGGTCACTGCGATGAGCGACGGCGACGGCGCCCCGGGCGCGGCCACCAAGCCCACCTGCCGCAGCGACTCGAACGACGACGCCCCGGCGCCGTTCTCGAACTTCACCACGCCGGGCGGCCCGGACGAGTCGCACACGATCGCCGCCCCCGGCGTCTGCGTGCGCTCGACGGTCCCCAACAACTCGTACGGCACGAAGTCCGGCACCAGCATGGCCAGCCCGCACGCGGCCGCCGCGGCGGCCCTCTGCGTGGGCGAGGCGGGCGCGGCCGGGCCGTGCGCGGGGATGACGCCGGCGCAGATGATCGAGAAGCTGCGGGCCGAGGCGGCCACGCAGCCGGCGAGCTTCGCCGGCGAGCCGTCGGCGGGCGAGCGCTACTACGGCCGCCTGCTGCGGCCGGTGCTGAGCGGCCCGCAGACGGCCATCACGGCGGGGGCCGCGGACACCACCAACGACTCGACGCCCTCGTTCTCGTTCGCCTCGCCCACCCCGGGCACGCAGTTCGAGTGCAGCCTCGACGGCGGCGAGTTCGCCCCCTGCACGTCGCCGTACACGACGCCGGAGCTGGCCGACGGACAGCAC
>JALZEZ010000252.1 GCA_030861775.1 Actinomycetota bacterium | reverse complement strand
GTGCGCGTACGGGTGGAGGCCGGGCCGTTCCTCGCGGGCGCCGGCCCCGCCGGCTTCGCCTACGACAACGAGCGGCCGCGGCACGAGGTGGACCTGCCGGCCTTCGAGATCGACCGCCTGCCGGTCACCAACGGCGACTGGCTCGAGTTCGCGGCCGACGGCGGCTACCGGCGGCGCAGCCTGTGGTCGCCGGCGGGCTGGGACTGGCGGCGCCGCGAGAACGTCGAGCGGCCGCTCTACTGGACCGCCGACGGGCGCGAGCGCACGTGTGACCGGCTCGCCCCGGTCGACCCCTCGGTCCCGGTCATGCACGTGTCGTGGTACGAGGCCGACGCGTTCGCCCGCTGGGCCGGGCGCCGGCTCCCGACAGAGCTCGAGTGGGAGAAGGCCGCGGCCTGGGCGCCCGGAGCGCGGGAGCCCCGCCGCCACCCCTGGGGCGCCGAGCCGCCCACCCCCGAGCGCGCGAACCTCGACCAGACCGCCTTCGGCCCGGCCCCCGCCGGCGCCCATCCGGCCGGAGCGTCCGGCTACGGCGTGCTGGGCATGGCCGGGGACGCCTGGGAGTGGACCGCCAGCGACTTCCAGCCCTACCCCGGCTTCGAGCCGTTCCCCTATCGCGAGTACTCCGCCCACCACTTCGGCGGCGACTTCCGGGTGCTGCGCGGCGGCTCGTGGGCCACCCGCCCGCGCGTGGCCACCAACACCTTCCGCAACTGGGACCACCCCGACCGGCGCCAGATCTTCGCCGGGCTGAGGCTGGCGAACGACGCGTGACCGGCGTGGCGATCGACAACCGCCTGGCCGCCGCGCCCCCCACCGACCTCGCCGCCGAGGTGCGCGAGGGGCTGACCCGGCCGCTGCGCGAGCTGCCGCCGAAGCTCTTCTACGACAGCACCGGCTCGGACCTCTTCGACCGCATCACCGAGCTGCCCGAGTACTACCCGACCCGCTGCGAGCGCGAGATCCTCGAGGCGCGCGCCGGCGACATCGTGCGCGACGTGGAGGAGCTGGTCGAGCTCGGCTCGGGCTCGTACGCGAAGGCCCGCGTCCTGCTCGACACGGGCGCCATCCGCCGCTACGTGCCGGTGGACGTGTCCGAGTCGGTCGTCGAGCGCAGCGCGGTGGAGCTGCGCCGGCGCTACCCCGGCCTCGAGGTGCACGGCCTGATCGGCGACTTCCACCGCGACCTGGTCCACCTGCCGGAGGGCGAGAACCGCCTGTTCGCCTTCCTCGGCGGCACGATCGGCAACCTCCACCGGGACGAGCGGGCCCGCTTCCTCTCGATGCTGCGCGAGCTGATGGGGCCGGAGGACCGGCTGCTGCTGGGGACCGACCTGGTGAAGGACACCGCGGTCCTCGAGGCCGCCTACAACGACAGCCAGGGCGTGACCGCCGAGTTCAACCGCAACGCGCTGCGCGTGCTCAACCGCGAGCTCGACGGGGACTTCGACCCCGAGCGCTTCGACCACGTCGCGTTCTTCGACGAGGACGAGGCCTGGATCGAGATGCGGCTGCGCTCGCGGGAGGCGCAGACGGCGCGGATCGAGCGGGCCGGCCTCGAGGTCGAGCTCGCGCCCGGCGAGGACATCCGCACCGAGATCAGCGCGAAGTTCACGCCGGAGACGATCGAGGCGGCGCTCGCGGAGTCCGGCCTCGAGCTGACCGAGCTGTGGACCGACTCCGGCGGCCGCTTCGCGCTCAGCCTGTCGGCGCCCCCCGCTCGACCAGGGTCGTGAGCACGACGTTGGTGCGCGTGCGTACCACGTTGGGCTGGGAGTGGATGCGCTCGAGCGTGCGCTCCAGGTGCGGGATGTCCGCCGCCCGCACGTGGAGGATCGCCTCCGGGTCCCCCGCCACGGTGTAGGCGCCCACCACCTCGGGGTGCTCGGTCAGGCTGCGGCGAAGCGCGGGCAGCGAGGTGTCGCCCTCGCAGAAGACCTCCAGGAAGGCCTCCGTGGTCCAGCCGAGCGCCTCGCGGTCGATCAGCGCGGTGTAGCCGCGGATCGTGCCCTGGCGCTCGAGGCGGTCGATGCGGCGCTTGACCGCCGGCGCCGAGAGCGAGACCCGCTCGCCGATCTCGACCAGGCTCGCGCGGGCGTCGTCGCTGAGGATCGCAAGGATCTGCCGGTCGACGTCGTCTAGGTTCTGATTCTTGCTCATATGCGCGGGATTCTTAGCACTTCGGCCGCCGATGAAGGGATTAGCCTTCGATTCCGAACGGCCAGCCCATGCTCGAGATCACCGCAGACACCCCGACGACCGCGCCCAACCGCTGGGGCCGGAGCTACCTCATGTGCCCGCCCGAGCACTTCGAGGTCGTCTACTCGATCAACCCCTGGATGGACACGGCCGTGCCGGTGGACGCGGCGCGGGCGCGCGCCCAGTGGGACGAGCTGGTGGCCACGCTGCGCGCGGCCGGGGCCGACGTGCGGACGATCGACCCGGCGCCGGGCCTCCCGGACATGGTCTTCACCGCCAACGCCGGGCTGGTGGTCGGCGACACCTTCGTCCCCGCCGCGATGCGCGACGAGGAGCGCCGCGGCGAGCGCGAGCACTTCGCGCGCTGGTTCACCGCCGCCGGCTTCCGCGTGGCCGGCTTCGAGAACGGCGCGGTGCAGGAGGGCGCGGGCGACGCGCTTCCGTTCGGCGGCCGGCTGGTCGGCGGCTGGCGCACGCGCTCGAGCGAGGCCTCGTACGCCGAGCTCGCCCGGCTGACCGGCGCGCGTCCGGCGGCGGTGGAGCTGGTCGACCCGCGCTTCTATCACCTCGACCTGGCCTTCTGCCCGCTCGGCGAGGGGCGGGCGATGGTCGTCCCCTCGGCCCTGACCGAGGCCGGGCGGGCGATCCTGTCCGAGCTGGTCACCGAGCCGCTGGTGCTCGACGCCGCCGAGGGCGAGGCGTTCTGCGCGAACTCGGTCGTGGTGGGGCGGACGGTCGTGATGCCGGCCTGCCCGCCGCGGGTGCGCAGGCGCCTGGAGGCCTGGGGCCTCGAGCCGGTCGTGGTCGACGTGAGCGAGTTCCTGAAGGCCGGCGGCGCGGTGCGCTGCCTGACGCTGGCGCTCGACGTCCGGCCCGAGGACGTGGGGGCCGAGCCCTCGCCGATCGAGCTGGCCGACCGGCACGGCGCGGACAACTACCACCCGCTGCCGGTGGCGATCGCGAGCGCGGAGGGCGCCTGGGTGCGCGACACCGACGGGCGCCCGTACCTCGACGCGCTGTCCGCCTACTCGGCCCTCAACTTCGGCCACCGCCACCCGCGGCTCGTGGCCGCGGCGCGCGAGCAGCTCGACCGGGTCACGCTGACGAGCCGCGCCTTCCACAACGACCAGCTCGGGCCGTTCTGCCGCGAGCTGGCCGAGCTGTGCGGCAAGGAGCGGGTGCTGCCGATGAACACCGGCGCCGAGGCGGTGGAGACGGCGCTGAAGGTCGCGCGCAAGTGGGGTGGCGAGGTGCGCGGCGTGGAGCGGCCCAAGGTGGTGGTCTGCGCCGGCAACTTCCACGGGCGCACGATCACGATCGTCTCGTTCTCGGACGACCCGCTCGCGCGCGACGGCTTCGGGCCGTTCACGCCGGGCTTCGAGACGGTCCCGTTCGGCGACGCGGACGCGCTGCGCGCGGCGCTGGCCGACGACGACGTGGTCGCCTTCCTGTTCGAGCCGATCCAGGGCGAGGCCGGCGTGGTGATCCCGCCGGACGGCTACCTGCGCGCGGTGCGCGAGGCGTGCTCCGAGCGCGGCGTGCTGATGATCGCCGACGAGATCCAGTCCGGCCTGGGCCGCACCGGCCGCACCTTCGCCTGCGACCACGAGGGCGTGGAGCCCGACGTGTACGTGCTGGGCAAGGCGCTCGGCGGCGGGATCGTGCCGCTGTCGGCGGTCGTGGCCGGTGACGAGGTGCTCGGCGTGCTGCGCCCCGGCGAGCACGGCAGCACGTTCGGCGGCAACCCGCTGGCCTGCGCGATCGGCCGCGAGGTGGTGCGGATCGTGGCCGGCGGCGAGTACCAGGAGCGCAGCGCGCGGCTGGGCGAGGCGCTGATGCGGCGCCTGGACGGGCTGGCGCTGGTCGAGCGGGTGCGCGGGCGCGGGCTGTGGATCGGGATCGACGTGGTGCCCGAGGGGCCGAGCGCGCGCGAGCTGTGCGAGCGCCTGATGCGGCGCGGCCTGCTGTGCAAGGACACGCACGAGTCCACGATCAGGCTGGCCCCGCCGCTGACGATCGAGGAGCGCGACCTCGACTTCGCGGTCGCGGCCCTGCGCGCCGAGCTGGGCTAGCGCGGCACGCGGCTCGGGCTCGCGCTTCGGCACGACGGCCCGCGGCCGTCGTGCGCCGGAGGCTTACTTCCGCGTCCCTTGACACGGACGCGTGCTCTGTTTAACCTGCTAGTTAATTAATCGAGTGGTTAAACACGATGCCGGCCGACCAGCTCAGCGCGACCTTCGCCGCCCTCGCGGATCCGACGCGACGGGCGATCCTGGCACGGCTGGCCGAGGGGAACGCGACCGTGACCGAGCTGGCCGAGCCGTTCCCCGTGAGCATGCCCGCGATCTCGCGTCACCTGAAGGTGCTCGAGCGCGCCGGGCTGATCTCACGCGACCGCTCGGCCCAGTACCGGCCGAGCAGGCTGCGCGCCGAGCCTCTCCAGGAGGCGAGCGCGTGGATGGAGACGTACCGGGAGATGTGGGAGGGCCGCATGGACCGGCTCGACGACCACCTGAGGAAGATCCAGAAAGGCACGAGCAATGACTGATTCGCCACCCGCGCAGGCCGAGCACCAGATCACGATCACGCGCGTCTTCGACGCGCCGCGGGAGCTGGTGTTCAAGGCCTGGACCGATCCCGACCAGTTGGCGAGCTGGTTCGGCCCCGCCGGACTCGAGACGCCGCGCGAGTCGGTCGAGATCGACCTCCGGGTCGGCGGCCGCTTCCACCTCCGCATGGTCAAGCCCGGCTCCGACATGGAGCACAGGCTTCGTTACGAGATCATCGAGCTGGTCGAGCCGGAGCTGCTCGTGCTCAAGTCCGCCCCGATGCCCGAGGTCGGCGTCCCCCACTCGACCATCACGCGCGTGGAGCTCGCCGAGGAGGGCGACAAGACGCGCATGACGCTCACGGACGGCCCGTACGCGGAAGAGGGCGGCGGTGGTGCCGAGGCGGGCTGGCGCAGCTCGTTCGACAAGCTCGAGGGTCGCCTCGGCGGATCCGGCTAGGTCTCGCGTTTCGGCGCGCCGCGCGCGGGGGTACACTCCGCGCGTGCCGAATCCCCTCCGCCAGAGGCGGGGAACGGGGGAACCAGGACGTTCGGGGCGAATCGCCGTCTGAGTACGGCGTAGCGCACGTCGCAAGCCCGTCAGCTCACCTCGTAGGCGCGAAAATCGAGAGGGGGAGTACCGCTGGAGGTCGAAGCCCGCCGCATGGGCCGTCCGTACGCAGCCGCCGTCGCGGCCGTGCTGGCGCTGTGCGCCCTCGCCCCGCCCGCCCTCGCCCAGGGCGACAACGCCCCGCCC
>JALZEZ010000537.1 GCA_030861775.1 Actinomycetota bacterium | reverse complement strand
CCCCCCCCGCGGACGCGACCGCTCCGTCGCTGGCCGCGGCCGTCGACTGGATCCTGGCGCGCGCGTAGGGCCCGCTCGTACGAGGCGATCGTGCCCCGGGCCGCCCGCTCCCAGGTGAACTCCTCCGCCCGCGCGCGGCCCCTCTCGACCAGCCGGTCCGCGTGGTCGCGGTCGACGAGCAGCCGGCGCACCGCGGCGGCCATCGCCTCGGCGTCGTGCGGATCGAACATCTCCGCCGCGTCCCCGGCGACCTCGGGAAGCGAGGTCGCGCGCGAGCACGCGAGCGGCACCCCGCGGCGCATGGCCTCGAGGACCGGCAGGCCGAAGCCCTCGTAGAGCGACGGGTAGGCCATGCAGGCGGCCAGCCGGTAGAGGCCCTCCAGGTCCTCGTCGCTGACCCAGCCCGTGATCCTGACGTGGTCGGCGAGCCCGAGCGCGGCGATGCGCGCCCGCAGCGCCTCGCCCTCGCGGCCCTGATGCCCGACCAGGGCCAGCACCGGTCCGCCGTCGCCGTCGACCAGCGTCCGGTGGGCCTCGAGCAGGCGGTCGAGGTTCTTGTGCGGCAGCGGCGGGGCGATCGTCAGGATCACGTCGCGCGCGCCGAGCTCGAAGCGCGCCCGCAGCTCGGGCTCGGGAGTGGGGACGGCGTCGCGCATCCCGGCGCCCTCCGGGACCACGTCGACGGCCCCGGCGTCCACCCGGCAGTGCTCCACCACGTCGCGCTTGCTGGCCTGCGAGGGCACCAGCACGCGGTCGGCGCGCCGCGCGCCGAGCGGGACCAGGGTCTCGAGCGCGATGCGGCTGCTCGCGGGGAAGTCCCCCTCGAAGTGCAGGAAGATCAGGTCGTGGATCGTCACCACCCGCGGGCGCGGGCCCACCAGCGGGCTCGTCGTGCCCAGCGAGTGGAGGAGGTCGACACGCGCGCGGGCGACGGCAACGGGCAGCGCCGTCAGCTCGTATGCGACCCGAAGGGGCTTCACGCGCGAGCGAACCGGCAGCCGCACCAGGCGGACGGAGCGCGGCCAGCCCTCGTCGCGGAGGGAGGGTGCCGCCTCGACTCCCGCGAACACCAGCCACTCGACCTCGGGCCGCGCGCGGGCGAGCTCGTGTACGAGCCGCCGGGCGTATATCTCGGTGCCGCCGACCGCACCGGGGACGAGGTAGAGGAGGTTGAGCCCGACGCGCCGCATCCGAGTCGGGCAAGGTAGCGTCGGCGTCGATGCGGGTCCTCTGGCTCACTCCCGAGCTCCCGGCCGCGGCGGGCGGTGCGCAGCACCAGTGGCACATGCTCACGAGGCTGGTCGCCCACGGCCATGCACCGGTCGTGGTCGCGCCCGTGCACCCGGACGAGCGCCCTGCCGCGGAGGCCCTGCGCGCCGCGGGGATCGACGTCCGCGCCTACGAGCGGCCGCCGTCGCGTGTCCGCGAGACCCTCGCGCTCATGCGCGCCCGCCCGGGGCTGATCCCCGCCGCGCTCCGTGAGCCGCTCCTGGCCTGGCAGTGCGACGTGTTCTGGACCAAGCTCGAGCCGCTGGCACGAGGTGCGCTGGCGGAGGGCGCGTTCGACGTCGTCAACGTCAACCACGACTGGGCGGGCGACTGGGTGCGGCGGCTGCCGCTCGGCGACACCTTCCGCGTCCTGACGGCGCACAACCTGACCTGGGCCTACTACCGGACCCGCGCGCGCTCGGCGCGCGGCGCCAAGCGCTTCGCTCTCGGGGCGGAGGCCCGCCGGTGGCGCGGCTACGACGAGCGGGTGTTCGAGCTCTACGACCGGCTCGTGACCGTGTCCGAGCACGATGCCGAGGTCGTGGCTCGGATGACCTCCACGCCCGCGACCGCGATCCCCGCCGGGACCGACACCCGGGCGCTGGCCCCGCAGCCCGAGCCGGAGGGTGGCAACGACCCGGTCGTCGTGTTCACCGGGTCGATGCGCTGGCCGCCGAACGCGGAGGGCCTGCGCTGGCTGCTGCGCGAGGTCTGGCCGCGTGTCCGCCGCCGCGTGCCCGAGGCGCGGCTGTTCGCCATAGGAGCCGACCCGCCGGAGGACGCCCGCGCGCTGGCCGACGACCACGTGGAGATCACCGGTCGCGTCCCCGACCTCGAGCCCTACTTCGCCCGGGCTGCGGTGGTCGTGATCCCGATCCTCTCCGGCGCAGGCATCCGGCTGAAGCTGCTGGACGCGCTCGCCGCGGGCCGGGCGATCGTCTCGACGACGATGGGCGCCGAGGGAGCGGTCGTGAGGGCCGGCGAGCACCTCGTCGTGGCCGACGACCCGGAGTCCTTCGCCACCGCGGTGGCGGAGTTGCTAGGGGACCCGGAGCGGCGGCGCGCGCTGGGCGCGGCGGCGCGCCGGTTGGCCGAGGAGCGCTACGAGTGGGAGGCGCTCGGCGACCGGTTCGCGGCGCTGATCGCCGAGCGGCCGGCCACGTCCCGCCGGCTAGACCACGTGCCGTAGGTCGAACCGCCGTCCCGGCCCGGCGCGGTGGCGCAC
>JALZEZ010000536.1 GCA_030861775.1 Actinomycetota bacterium | reverse complement strand
CCGTCGCCGGTCTCGGCGGAGTACGGGACCGCCCGGGCGACGCCCGGTGAGCGCCCGATCCGCGCCAGCATCGCCTCGTACACGAAGCCGGCCGTGTTGAGCAGGTGCCAGGTGGAGAGCAGGAGCGTGAGCCGCTTGCGCATGGCCGGCTGGCGCCAGGGGGCGCGGGCGACGGTGGCGTAGAACTCGGGGTCGGGGCGGAAGGGCTCACGACCCGCGGCCGCGCGCTTGCGCCAGTAGCGCTGGGCGCCGCGGCCGTAGTGCCAGTTGCGCTTGAGGAACCCGCGCAGCCCGATCGGGTGCGCGTGCCAGACGATCGCGTCGGGCACGTAGGCCATGCGGCGGCCGGAGGCCATCCAGCGGTCGCAGAACTCGCGATCCTCGGCGGTCCAGAACGACTCGTCGAAGCCGCCGAGATCGAGGAAGTCCGCGCGCGGCACGAGCAGGTTGTCGGTGGTGAAGAAGCGGGCCGCGTTCGGCTCCTCGCCGTTCTGGCGGTAGCCGATGTTGATCACGAGCTGGCTGGCCTCGGCGTAGGGGTTCGACCTCAGCGTGTTCCAGGTGTGGCCGCCGAGGGCGGCGCCGGGGTTCTCCTGCCAGGCGTCCACGAGCAGGCGGAGCCAGTCGCGGGCCGGCTGGCAGTCGTCGTCCACGAAGACGATCAGCTCGCCGCGGGCGCGGCGGGCGCCCTCGTTGCGGCGGGCGGCCGGCAAGAGCTCGGCGTAGGGGAAGAAGGCCACGTCGAGCCCGGGCGGGGCGACCGGGCGCTCACCGGCGAAGTCGCCCACCACGACGACGTCGAGCGCCGCGCGCGGGTAGTCGAGGTCGGCGAGCGCGGCCAGGCACTCGCGCAGCCGGGCCGGGCGGCGGTGGGTCGGGATGACGACGGTGCAGGTGGGGGTCACGACGCGAGTGCGGAAAGCTGCCCGCCGGCGATGGTCGTAAACGGGCCGTCCGCGGCGATGCGGCCGGACTCGAGGCGGATCGCGCGCTCGCAGAGGCGGTTCAGCTCGGCGTGGTCGTGGCCGGCGGCGACCACGATGCCGCCCTCGGCGGCGAGGGCCGTGGCGCGCTCGATGAGGGTCGCGCGGAACTCCGCGTCGAGCGCCTCGTAGACCTCGTCGAGCAGGAGGATCCCGGGGCGGGCGCGCTCGATCACGGCCAGGCCGAGCCGGGCCTTCATCCCCGCCGAGTAGCTCGACGAGGGGCGGTCGTAGGCCGGGCCGAGCTGGGCGCGGAAGCCGATCGCGTCGAGGTCGGCGATCACCTCCCTGCGCGAGAGGCCGGCGAGCACGCCGAGCAGGACGGCGTTCTCGCGGCCGGTGAGGCGCGGGAGGAGGCCGGCGTGCAGGGCGAGCAGCGAGCCGATGCCGCCCTGGACCGCGAGCGTGCCGGCGTCGGGCTCGTAGACCCCGGCCAGGGCGCGGAGCAGTGTGGTCTTGCCGGCGCCGTTGGGGCCGATCAGGGCGACGGTCTCGCCGGCCCCGATGTCGAGGTCCACGTCGCGCAGGCCCCACGACTCGGTCACCCGGCGCCTGATCCGGGCGATCCCCGGGGTGACCGGGCGGCCCTGGCGGTCGAAGAGGAAGCGGATGCCGAGCCCGCCGGCGCTGATGCTCGCCATCGTCAGGCGACCTTCGCCAGGTGTCGCTGCTCGCGACGGTAGACCGGGACGAACGCGGCCGCCAGCGCGGCGGCGGCGCCGAGCGGGACGAGGATCTGCCAGGCGGCGGGCGCGTGGCCGTAGAGGAGGACGTCGCGGTAGCTCTCGAAGAGGCCGGTGAGCGGGTTGAGCTTGACCAGCCAGGCGCCGTCGCCGGTCACCTGGTCGAGGGCGACGAGGCCGGGGGCGAGGAAGAACAGCGTGCGGATGGCGCTGACCACGAACGAGCCGAGGTCCGAGATCCAGATGCCGATCAGCGCGGCCGGATAGGCGGCCGCAGCGGCGAGGGCGAGGTTGAGCGCGAGGACGAGCGGCAGCCAGAGGATGGCGGTCGTGGGCTCCACGCCGTAGACGACCATCATCAGCGCGAGGAGCAGGAGGCTGGCCGCGAACGCGGCGGACTCGGTGGCCGCCGAGGCGAGCGGGATCAGTGAGCGGCGGAAGCCCATGTTCGTGATGATCGGCCCGCGCGCGCGGGCCGAGTCGAGCGCGTTGATCGAGGCCATCATCAGGAGCTGGAAGGGGACGACGGCGCAGGCCAGGCTGAGGCCGGTGGCGCGCGTGGTGCGGTCGAGGACGAGGCTGACGAGGACCAGGTAGACGCCGACGAGGGCGAACGGGTCGAGGAGCCATTTGAGCGCTCGAAACGGTCCGCGGCCGTAGCGGGCCCGCAGATCCGAAGCGCTCAGGGTGAGGAGGAGCTCGCCGATCGGCCGGAGGATACGAGCGCTCCGACGGAGTACGCGAGCGCGCCCGGAATGGTTAGCGGCCAGGCGCCAAGCAGGTGCCTGTCGCGGGTGTGGACGGTCTCCCTGGCGAGCGTCACGACGCTTCGTGC
>JALZEZ010000535.1 GCA_030861775.1 Actinomycetota bacterium | reverse complement strand
GCGTCTACCCGATCCAGCAGAGCGACGACGCCTACCGCTTCGACCGTAATCCCAACCGCATCGCCTCGCAGAGCGTGGGCGTGAGCGTTCCCGCGAAGCCGAAGCGCGTGCGCCGCGCGCGCTGCACCTCCGGCGGCCCGGTCGGCTACCTCGACACCGGCGCCGCGATCTTCAACGCGCTCGACGCCGGCGGAAAGGACGCCCCCGCCCACGAGGTCCAGGACCGCTGCGACGGGCACCCGCAGATCTCGGGCGTCTACCACTACCACGCGCTGCCGCGCTGCCTGAGGACCGGGTCGAAGAAGGCCCACTCCAAGCGGATCGGCTGGGCGATGGACGGCTTCCCGATCCACGGCCCGCGCGGCGAGGGCGGCGAGTACATGCGGAACAGCGTGCTCGACGCGTGCCACGGCCACTCGCACACCGTGAAGGTCGACGGGCGCAAGCGGAGGCTCTACCACTACCACGCGACGATGGAGTTCCCGTACACGGTCGGCTGCTTCCGCGGCGAGCAGGCCGAGAGGGACTCCGCGGACGGCGGCGGTGGTGGCATGCCCGAGGGGCCGCCCCCGATGCCGTGACGAAGCCGGCCGGCGACGGACGTAAGGGTCGGGGGAATGCGGTCGCAAAGTGACCAATCCCCCTTGCGAATAACACCTTGTTCACAGAAGATGGGGCCGGAGGTAGTCAATGGCTGCATACCCCTCACCGCCCACGGATGGGAGCGTCGTCGCGGTTGTGAACCGGTCCGCCAGCGGAGCGGCGGAGCCGGATGCCCTGCTCGAGGTCGTATGCGCGGCGATCCGGGGCTCCGGGGCGCGGGCCGAGGGCGTGGTGACCGACTCCGAGGAGCACCTCCGCGAGGTCCTGGCCGGCGCTGACGGACGGCGCGTGGCGCTGGTCGGCGGCGACGGGACGCTGCACGCGGCGGTGAACCAAACGGTCGAGCTGCCCGAACTGGCGATCGTGCCCATCGGCCGGGCCAACAACATCGCGCGTGCGCTCGGGGTGCCGCTCGACCTCCGCGGGGCGGCGTCCGTGGCCGCGAACGCGCTGGCCCGGCCGCTCGACGTCCTCCGCGTGGACACGCCCTCCGGTCGCGAGTGGTGCGTGGAGGGGCTGAGCGCCGGGCTCCAGGCCGACGCGCGCTCGCGTTACAGCGGGGATAACTCCGGCGACGTGCGCGGCGGGGCCCAGGCGTTCGCCTCGGCGCTGCGTGAGTTCCGCCCCTACGAGGTCGAGCTCATGGCCGACGGCGAGCCGGCCTTCGACGGCGGCGCCGCCCAGGTCTTCCTCTCGAACCTGCCGTACTTCGGCTTCGGCTTCCACGTGGACCCGATGGCCCGGCCCCGCGACGGGCTGGCCGAGGCGATCGTGCTCGAGGCCGAGTCGCGCATCGACGTGGCCCGGCTGCTGTGGTCGGTCTACCGCGGGCGCCACATCGGGCGTGACGGCGTGCGGGTGCGGCGGGTGCAGGACGCGGTGCTGACCGGCGCGCTGCCGCTTGCCGGCGACGGCACTCCGCTCGGTACGGGCTCGGCGCGCGTGAGCGTCGAGCAGGGCCGGCTGAGGGTGGCCGCGCCGTGAGGCGCGGGGCCGCCTTCCTGGCCGGGTTCGGCCTGGCCGCCGCCGGAGTCGGCGCCGCCCGCGCGCTGACCACCTCGTACGTGCCGGTGCTGCTCGACCGCATCCAGGAGGCGCCGGGGCTGATCGGGATGGTGATGCTGGTCAACGCGGTGGCGGGCTTTGCCGTGCCGATCCTGGTGGGCGTGTGGAGCGACCGCCGCCGGCGCGGCTCGTTCGGCCGCCGCCTGCCGTTCGTGATCGGCGGTGCGGCCCTGAGCGCGGGCGGGCTGGTCGCGATCGCGCTCGGGACGGCGAGCTCGTACGTGCTGCTCGGCCTGGCCGCGGCCGCGGTCTACGTGGGGCTGAACGCCGCCGCCACCGCGCACCGCGCGATCGTGGTCGAGTCGTTCGAGGACGCCCGCCGCCCGGCCGCGACGAGCGCGCAGGAGGTGGCGATGCTCGTGGGCGGGATGGTCGCGCTCGGAGCGGGCGCCGCCCTGATCGAGTACAGCGCCCCGCTGCTGTTCGCGATCGGCGCCGCACTGGTGATCGCGCTGGCGGTGCCGACGACGATCCTGGTGCGGCGTCGACTGGTGGATGCGGAGCCGGCCGTTGCCGTAACGCCCGGCCGAGCGTCGGCGCCGGACGCTACCGCGGCGGTCGGCGAAGCGGCGGCGTCCGGACCCGCCGCGCCCCCGCGCGCGACCGTTCGCGACCTCCTCGACGCGGCCCGCCTGCCCGGCGCGCGCGAGGTGCTCGTGGCCCAGATCCTATGGCTCGTCGCGTACGGCGCGCTGCCCGCGTTCTTCCTGCTCTACGCCGACCACGCCCTCGGCGTCGGCCCCGGCCCGGCGTCGGCCCTGCCGGCCGGGTTCGGCATCGTCACCGGCGGGGCGATGGTGCTCGCCGGGCGCGCCCGGCCCGAGCGCGTCTACCC
>JALZEZ010000534.1 GCA_030861775.1 Actinomycetota bacterium | reverse complement strand
CGCGAAGCCCTCGTCCGGCAGCTCCGACTCCGCCTCGATCGCCAGCGCCAGCTCCTGGAGCTCGCGGGCGGCCGGATCGCCGGCGCTCGCGCGACCGGTCGCCAGCGCGTCGTCCACCGCGGCCAGCGCGGCGTCCCGATCCAGTGCGTTCTCACTCATGGCAGGCCCTCCGCAGCTTCTCGATGGTCCGGTGCAGCTTGGTGCCGGCGTTCGACTCGGACATCCCGAGCACGCGCGCGATCTCCGCGTTCGAGAGGCCGCCGGCGAACTTGAGCGCGATCAGGTCGCGCTCGCGCGGGTCGAGCGAAGCCAGCGCGGTCCGCACGACCTCGCGGCGCAGCAGGCCCTCGGTCTCGTCCGCGACCGGCTCGCCCACGTCGCCCTCGAGCCGCGCGCGGCGACCGCGCCGCCGCAGCTCGTCGAGCGCCGCGTTGCGCGCGATCCCGAACAGCCAGGCCTCCACCGTCCCCCGCCCCGGGCGGTAGGTCGAGCGGCGTCGGTACGCGCGCTCGTACGCCTGCGCCGTGACCTCCTCGGCCGCCGAGCGGTCGCGCACCAGCGAGGCCACGTACGCGTACACGCGCGGGAACGTCCGCCGGTACACGTCCTCGAAGCTCTCGGCCAGCGGCGGGGGCGGGGCGGTCTCGGTGGCGACGCTCACACCCCTACTACGGCGCAGGCGGCGATCCATCACACGACCCTATTGACAGGCGTGCGCTTCGCGCTTACGGTCGGTTGAGCGCGCACGGATGCCGCACTGGCCCACCACGACGGGAGAATCATGCGCTCCGTTCGCCTCGCCACCCTCGCGCTCGCCGCTGCCCTGTTCGCCGTTCCATCGGCCGCGGCGGCACCGCCGGGCGCGGCCGAGGCCACGCGCGATCTCGAAGCGGAGCTGCAGGCGGTCGGCGCGCAGGGCCGATCGGCCGCCAACCCACTCGGGCGGGCGGCCAGCGCACGGGGCTTCGAGCACGCGCCCGGCATCGGACCCGCCCGCCGGATGGCCGACGGGAACTACCTGCTGCGCGGAAGGGACGGCGAGCTGTCGATCACGCACGGCGGCGACCCCGTGGCCGCGCCGGGCGCCCACTATCCGCTGCCCTCCGGCCTCGGCGACACGCCCACCTGCATCAGCACCGGGCCGGACAACAACAGCATCGTGGTCCTCTACGGCCGCCACTCGTCGAGCCCGTACCGGCGGGACGAGTTCTATCCCACGGTCAACAACGCGCTGTGGCGGATGAACGCCTCGCTCAGGACGGCCGGGTTCTCCAGCGGGGGTCCGGCCGCGGAGATCCGAACTCCCTGCTACGCGGACAACACCAGCGTCCGCCTGCCCGCTTTCGTGAACAGCGGGGGCAACGACTTCGCCTCGATCAAGGCCGCCGCCCAGGCGGCCGGCTTCTGCACCGGCCAGTCGCACTGTTACGGCAGCGGGCCGCGCAAGTACCTCATCTTCTACGACCACGGTCAGTACCCCGACCTGGGTGGCGGCCGGCTCGCCGCCGGGCTCGCCGAGTGCTACTGCTCGAACACCGAGGGAGCCTGGACGCGCAGCTCGTGGAACTGGAACAACACCTCGTCGCTGTACGCGGTGATCTGGCGCGGGCGGACCGACGGCGGCGCCGGCCAGTGGCATCAGCAGACGACGCTCCACGAGCTGTTCCACACGCTCGGCGCGGTCAACCACGGGGCGCCACATGCGACCCAGAACTCCCACTGCGCCGACGGCATCGACGTCATGTGCTACGACGACGGCGGGATGTACTCCGGCCAGTACTACCACGAGGGCACGTGCCCGAGCACCAACCCGGTGGCGATCGACTGCCGCCAGGACGCGTACTTCGACACGGCGCCCGCGGCGAACACCTGGAGCGCCACGCGCTGGAACCTCGGCTGGTCCGGCAACAGCTTCTTCGCGTTCGACAACGGAGGCGACTGAGCCGCCGCTAGGGCTCGCTGAAGGTCGTCGGCTCGCGCGCCAGGCGCGCCGGGTCGAACCGATCCACCAGGACGGCCGCGCTCACCCGCTCGCCCGGCTCGGCCAGCCCGGCGCTCGACGCCATCCACGCCACCACGTCCTCGACGCTCTCGCCAAGCGCGAGCCGGTCGCGCAGCGTCACCGACCCGTGCCGCTTCGCCAGCCGCGACCCGTCCGGGCCGAGCACCAGCGGCACGTGGGCGTGCGAGGGCGCCTCCACGCCGAGCAGCCGGGCCAGCAGGATCTGGCGCGGGGTGGAGTCGAGCAGGTCGGCGCCGCGCACGACCTCGCGCACGCCCTGGGCGGCGTCGTCGACCACGACCGCGAGGTTGTAGGCGGGCGCGCCGTCGTTGCGCCGCACCACGAAGTCGTCCACCACGCCCGAGGACGGGCCGAGCAGCCGGTCCTCGAACTCGACCCGCTCACCGTCGGCGCGGAGCCGCAGCGCGGGCTGCCTCCCCGCGGCCTCGCGCTCCGCCCGCTCGGCCGCCGTCAGCGACCGGCACGTGCCCGGGTAGAGCC
>JALZEZ010000251.1 GCA_030861775.1 Actinomycetota bacterium | reverse complement strand
GGCGGCACCTGATGGCGGCGCTGCCGCTGTGCGTGCCGCTGGTGGCGCTCGGGCTGCGGCGGGCGCCGCGCGTGGGGGCGGCGCTGGCGCTCCTCACGCTGGCGGGCTCGGCGTGGATGTACGTGGAGCTGCGCTTCGGCGGCGGCGCCTGGATCGACGACCGGCCGGACTCCCCGTGGGGCCCCCTATCCGTTGTCTTTCCGGTGTTCGAGGAGGGCACCACCGTCCCGTTCGCCGTGGCCGCTGGGCTCGCTCTCGCCGCGTGCGCAGCTCTCGCGTGGGCTCTAGGCGGCCCGCGCTGGAAAGCACTCAGGGGGAGCGTGCCCTAGGGATTCGCCGCGCTGCCTCAGGTCAGGCGGTCGAGCAGCTGCGCGGCGGCCGAGGCGGGGTCGAGCTTGCGCTCCACCACCTGCTCCAGGAGGGCGGTGACCTCGTCGTCGTCGCGGGCGGTGGCGTCGAGCTTGCGGCGCATGCGGACGGTGGCCAGCTCGAGGACCTCGTTCATCAGGTTGCGGCGGCGGCGCTCCTGGAGCGTGCCCTCGGCCTCGATGTGCTCGCGGTGCTCGGTGATCTTCTCCACGAGCTCGTCCACGCCCTCGCCCTTGGCGGCCTCGGTGCGGACGATCGGGACCTTCCACGAGCCGCTCGGGCCCAGTGAGAGCACGCCGCGGATCTCGCGCACCATCGTGTCGGTCAGGGGGTGGTCGGCCTTGTTGACCACGATCACGTCCGGGATCTCCATCACCCCGGCCTTCAGGGCCTGGATCGAGTCGCCGGAGCCGGGCATCAGCACGAGCACGACGGTGTCGGCGTGGTCGATGATGTCCACCTCGGCCTGCCCCACGCCGACGGTCTCCAGCAGCACGTCGTCCTTGCCGGAGGCGTCCATCAGGAGCGCCGTCTGCAACGTCGCCTCCGACAGCCCGCCGAGCGACCCCCGGCTGGCCATCGAGCGGATGAACACGCCGGGGTCGAGGAAGTGATCGGAGAGCCGGATCCGGTCGCCGAGCAGCGCGCCGTGGGTGAACGGCGAGGAGGGGTCGATCGAGAGCACCGCCACCTCGCGCTCGCGCGCGCGGGCGTTCTTCACGATCGCGCCGATCAGGGTGGACTTGCCCACGCCGGGCGGGCCGGTGAAGCCGACCATCGCCGCGTGGCCGGTCTTGGGATAGACCTCGCGCACGAGCGCCCACCCCTCGGGGTCGTCGTTCTCCACGAGCGAGATCGCCCGCGCGAGGGCGCGCTTGTCGCCGGCGAGCAGGCGCTCGGTGAGCTCGGCGGCCGTGCTTCCGAGGGGGGACACGGCGCGAAGACTACGATCGCGCCCGTGCTGCGCCAGCCCCCTCCCCCGCTACACGGCGGCCCGATCACCCTGCTGCGCTTCATGCGCCGCCACGGCATGCTCAACCTCAAGTACGGGCGGCTGATCGTCCGGCTCATCCGCCGCCGGCTCTTCAACCGGCGGCTGCACAGCGACGGCATCGCGTTCATCGGCCCCGGCGTCACGCTCCAGATCGGCAGGAAGGGCCGCATCGAGCTCGGCCGCTGGTCGTGGCTCGGGCACGGCACGAAGATCCGCTGCCACGAGGGGGTCGTGTCGGTCGGGGCGAAGACCGTGATGGGCCAGGAGTGCACGATCTCCGCCTACCAGCACGTCTCGATCGGGCGGGAGTGCGTGATCGCCGACCGGGTGATGCTGATCGACTTCGACCACGGCGTGGTGGAGGTCGAGCGCCCGATCCGCCTCCAGGGCATCTACAAGCGCGACGTGCGGGTGGGGAACAACGTGTGGATCGGCTACGGCGCCTGCATCCTGCGCGGCGTGACGATCGGCGACAACGCGATCGTCGGGACGAGCGCGGTGGTGACGAGGGACGTGCCCGCCAACGCGGTCGTCGCGGGCGTGCCCGCGCGCGTGATCAGGATGCGTGAGTCCCCGCGGGAGCTGCGCTGGGAGTAGCCGGCTCGCCGGTCTCCTCGTGCAGCGCCGAGCCGCCGCCGGAGGCGTCGCTCGGCCACCAGACCCGGTCGCCGAGCAGCTCGACCGCGGCCGGCACCATCACCGTCCGCACGACGAAGGTGTCGAGCAGGATCCCGACGGCGACCATGAAGCCGATGTTGAAGACGAACGTCACCGGCAGGGTCATCAGCACCGAGAAGGTGCCGGCGAGGATCAGCCCCGCGCTCGTGATGACCGGCCCGGTCGCGGCCAGCGCGCGCAGCATGCCCTCGCGCGTGCCGTGCCCGCGCGCCTCCTCGCGCACCCGGCCCATCAGGAAGATCGTGTAGTCGATCCCCAGCCCGACGAGGAAGATGAACGCGAAGATCGGGAGCGAAGCGTCCACGCCCGGGTCGCCGACCACGTGGCGGATGAACAGCAGCGAGATGCCAAGCGTCCCGAAGAACGACGCGAGCACGCTCGCGATCAGGACGAGCGGCGCCACGACCGCGCGCAGCAGCACGCCGAGGATCAGCGCGATCACGAGCAGGCTGAGCGGCACGATCCACTTCGTGTCGCGCTCGGTGGAGGCGTCGAAGTCGTACTGCACCGCCGCGCCGTTCCCGAGGATCGCGCGCACGCCCGGCACGTCGGCGATCGCCCTGCGGATCCGCGGGACGGCATCGAAGGCCTCGGGCGTGTACGGATCGGCGCTGAAGATCACGTTGACCTGGCCGATCCGGCCGTCCTCCGAGCGCTCCGGGAGCGGCGTCGCCGCGGCCACGGCGGGCTCGCGGGAGACGCGCGTGGCGACCTCCTCGAGGGTCTGCTCGGTCACCGGCCCGTTCTCGCGCTCGACGAGCACGGTCGAGGGGTCGGTCGCCCCGGCCGGGAACGAGCGCGACAGGACCCTGAAGCCCTCGACGCTCTCGGCCTCCTGCTTGAACGCGTTCTGGGTGCTGTAGTCCTCGGCGTACGCGAGCAGCCCGAGCGCGCCGAGCCCGAAGAACGCGACGGTCACGGCCAGCGCGGCCCCCGGACGCGTGAGGACGCGGTCGCCGAACCTCCGCCACACGCCGGTGCGGCGCGCGCTCGCGCCGGTCGGGTCGAACTCGACCTCGCGCCGGCGCGGCCAGAAGCCGTTGCGACCGAACAGCGTCAGCAGCGCCGGCAGCAGCGTCAGCGACGTGACCAGCACCGACCCGACGCCGATCGCGGCCACCGGGCCGAGCGCCTCGATCGAGCCGGTGTCGGCCACGAGCATCGTGAGCATCGTCAGCGCGACCGTGAGCCCGCTGGCCACGATCACGGGCCCGGTCCGCCGCAGCGCCCGTCCCATCGCGTCGCGCTTGCCCTCGATCCGCCGCAGCTCCTCGCGGTAGCGCGAGACCAGCAGCAGGCAGTAGTCGGTGCCTACGCCGAACATCAGCACCACGACGATGAAGGTCGCGTTCGAGTTCACGACCGCGCCGGTCTGCATGTACGCGTAGATCAGCGCCTGCGCGACCTGGTAGGCGACGAAGACGACGATCAGCGGGCTGATCGCGATCAGAGGCGAGCGGTAGATCGCGCCGAGCAGGACCAGCACCAGCAGCGCCGTGGCGATCAGCAGCTTCACGTCGAGCTCGCCGAAGACCTCCTCGAAGTCGGCGCTGAAGCCGACCTGGCCGGTCACGTAGACCTCGAGGCCGCCCCCGCCGTCGCCGACGATCTCGCGAAGGTCCTTGCCCTGCTCGCCGAGCTTCTCGAAGTCGTTCTCGAAGGTGAGGTTGGTCAGCGCGACGCTCTCGTCCTGCGAGACCACGCCGGGCGGCGAGCCCGGCTGGAACGGCGGCACCGGCGGTGCCTTCATATCGATCTCGCGCTGGGCGAGCTGGGTGTCGCGGAGGATCTTCGCCCTGTCCTGGCCGGTCAGGCCGCCGGCGCGGCGGTAGACGATCAGCCCGCCGGTGGTCTGACCGCTCTCGAAGCGCTCGCGCAGGGTCTTCGCGACCTCGGTGGACTGGGCGTCGTCGGGGAGGAAGCTCTCGAACGTGTCGTCGACGTCGTCCGAGACCTTCGTCCCGAACGGGGCGAGCATGAAGGCGAGCAGCACCGAGCCGATCGCCACGACGAGCGATATCCACCACCGGCGCCGGCCGGTCACGAAGTCTGCGAGCCCTCGCACGGGGCTCGATCCTACGAAGCGGCTATGCGGCCGGCGAGCGTTCGCCCGCCAACTCGGCGTAGACCCGCGCCGCCTGCTCGGCCACGTCGCCCCAGTCGAAGGTCAGGACGTGCTCGGAGGCCTCGGCGATCAGGCGGTCGCGCAGGGCGCCGTCGGTCAGGATGCGCTCGGCCATCCGGCCCAGCGACTCCGGGTCGCGCGAGCGGAAGCGCAGGCCGACCTCGTCGTTCGGCACGACCTCGCGCAGCCCGCCGGTGTCGGCCACCAGGCACGGGCAGCCCGAGGCCATCGCCTCCAGCGCCACCAGCCCGAACGGCTCGTAGATCGACGGCACCACGGTCAGGTCGGCGATCCGGTAGAGCGAGTGCAGCACGTCGTCGCCGATCCAGCCCAGGAAGGTGCCGTGCTCGTCGAGCCCCAGGTCGCCGGCCTGGGCGCGCAGCTCCTCCTCGTGGGTGCCGGAGCCCGCCACCAGGAAGCGCACGTTGCCGACCCGCTCGATCAGCCCCGGCAGGGCTTCGAGAGCGAGCTGGAAGCCCTTCTCGTACACGAGCCGCCCCACCAGCAGCACCAGCCGCTCGTCCGGCGCGGCGAAGCGGGCGCGCAGCTCGTCGAGGTCCTCCACCGGCACCAGGTCGCTCGGGTCGATCCCGTTCGGGATCACCGTGATGCGGTCCTCCTCGAGGCCGTAGATGTCGGCCACGTGCTCGCGCATGTAGGCGGAGCAGGTGATCACGCGGTCGGCGCGGTTGGCCATCCAGCGCTCAACCCCGTGGATGTGCGACTGCGGGTGCTTGTCGACCCAGCCCTGATGGCGCCCGTACTCGGTGGCGTGGATCGTGACCGCGAGCGGGCAGCGGAAGCGGCGGGCGAGGTGGTCGCCGGCCACGGCCACCAGCCAGTCGTGGCCGTGGACCACGTCGAAGTCGTAGCGGTCGCCCAGCTCCACGCCCGCGGCGAGCATGTCGGCGTTCATGTGCTCGACCCAGGTGACGAACTCGCCCAGCTCGCGCGGCCGCTCGGGCTCGCGCACCCGGTGAATGGCCACCCCGCGCAGCTCCTGCTCGTCCGGCGACTCCTCGTGACCGCGCGTGAGCACGTGCACGTCCACGCCCTGCCGGACGAGGTTCTCGGCCAGCTTGCGCACGTGCCGGGCGAGCCCGCCCTCGATCAGCGGCGGGTACTCCCACGACAGGATGAGTACGCGGATCATGTGCTGAAGAGCGGTGCCAGGTCGACCTCGGGGGCGAGATTCCGCACCGCGGGGTCGGGAGGCGCGCTGGAGTCTTTCAGAGCGACGAGCGCCGCGTCCAGCTCGCGGGCGTGCGATTCGACACGCCGGCGCGCGTAGTCCTCGGCCAGGTCGTAGGTGATCTGAAAGGCCCAGTCGCTCGCCTGGAGGGCCAGGAGCTCGCGCACCGCGCGGGCCACGGC
>JALZEZ010000052.1 GCA_030861775.1 Actinomycetota bacterium | reverse complement strand
GGCGGCGGCCGACACGGCCTCGCGTACGGTCGCTGTGGCGATCACCCCTGGACGAGCGAGCTCGACTCGAGCTTGCGGCGCTTCTCGTCGGCCTCGAGGGCGGCGGTCAGCTCGTCGAGCTCGCCCGCGAGGATCGCGGGCAGGTTGCCCTTGGTGAGCTTCACCCGGTGGTCGGTCACGCGGTCCTGCGGGAAGTTGTAGGTGCGGACCTTCTCGGAGCGCTCGCCGGTCCCGACCTGCGACTTGCGCTCGGCGGACAGCTCGGCCTGCTGCGCGGCCAGCTCCTGCTCGTACAGGCGCGCGCGCAGGACGCGCAGCGCCTTCTCGCGGTTCTGGAGCTGCGACTTCTCGTCCTGCATGGAGACGACGAGGCCGCTCGGCTTGTGCGTGATCCGCACGGCGGAGTCGGTGGTGTTGACGGACTGGCCGCCCGGCCCCGACGAGCGGTAGACGTCGATCTGGAGGTCGTTCGGGTCGATGCGCACGTCCACCTCTTCGGCCTCCGGCAGCACGGCCACCGTCGCCGTCGAGGTGTGGATGCGGCCCTGCGACTCGGTCTCGGGGACGCGCTGCACGCGGTGCGTGCCGCCCTCGAACTTGAACACGCTGTAGGCGCCGCGGCCGCGGATGGCGAACGTGTACTCGCCGTCCGCCGTGGTGAGCGACTCGGTCTTGAACCCGCGCCGCTCGGCGTAGCGGGTCAGCATCCGGTAGAGGTCGCCGGCGAACAGGCCGGCCTCCTCCCCGCCGGTGCCGGCGCGGACCTCGACGATCACGTCCTTCTCGTCGGCCGGGTCCGGCTCGACCATCGCCAGCCGGATCTCCTCCTCGAGCTCCTCGATCCGCGCCTCGGACGTGCGCAGCAGCTCGCGCAGCTCGGGATCGTCCCCGTCCTCGGAGAGCAGCTCGCGCGCGCCGGCCGCGTCGTCGGCGGCGTGGCGGTACTCGACGGCCAGCCCGTGCGCCGGCTCGAGCTGCCGGTACGCGCGCCCGACCTCGGCATACCGCTCGCGATCCCCGATCACCTCGGGGTCCGACATCTGCCGCGAGAGCTCGTCGAACCGGCTCTCGATCTGCCTGACGAGGTCCTCGATCACGCCCGCGAGGTTAGTCCGCGGATCCGTCAGCGCGGTCCGGCCGGCGGCGGGATGCCCAGGTCCTTGCAGATCTTCCGCGCCAGGCCGTACGCGATCTCGCGGTGGCGAGGGACCGCGGTCGAGCGCTCGGCGTCGATCCCCCAGAAGCTGTGGTTGCCGCCCTCGCGCAGCAGCCGCACGCCGTGACTACGGAGATGCTGCTCGAAGTCGCGGCGCTTCACGCCGCGGTGCGCAGCTCCAACTCGAGCGATTCGCTGTCCGCGGCCGGCTCCGAGAGGGCGTGCTCCCCGAAGCGGAGCTCCAGGATGCCGCGCAACGCGTCGATCACGTTCGCGCGCGCCTCCTCGCGTGTCTTCCCCTGACTGTGTGCGCCCGGCACCTCGGGCACCGAGGCGACGATCCAGCCGTCGTCCTCTTCGAAGACGATGGTCAGCCTGAGCGGATCGCTCAAGCCACGACCTCCATCCCCACCTTGTCCTCCTCCGTCGCCTGCTCGGGGTTCTCCACCGCGAGCACGGCCTCGAGGGCGGCGATGGCGACGGCGAGCTGGGAGAGGTCGGGCTCGCGGGTGGTCAGGCGCTGGAGCTGCATGCCCGGCCACATCATGATCTGGGCCCAGCGCTTCTCGCGCTTGCGGCCGAAGAGCTTGATCACCTCGAAGGCCAGGCCCGCGACCAGCGGGATCCCGACCACGCGCGAGGCGAGCAGGATCGGCAGCGAAGGCGTGCCGAGCGGGGCGAAGACGACGATGGCCACGATCATCACGATCAGCAGGAAGCTCGTGCCGCAGCGGGGATGCAGCCGCGAGAACTGCTGCGCGTTCTCGGGCGTCAGCGGGAGCCCGGCCTCGTAGCACGAGATCGTCTTGTGCTCCGCGCCGTGGTACTGGAACACCCGTTCCAGCTCGCGCATCCGCGATATCGCCCACAGGTAGCCGAGGAAGATCCCGATCCGGATCAGCTTCTCGACCACCACGAACACGAACGAGTTCGGCAGCGAGTCCTTGAAGAGGTTGGTGAGCCCCGCCGGCAGCAGGAAGAAGAGCCCGATGGCCAGGGCGATCGAGAAGATGATCGTCCCCACCCACATGCCCTTGCCGATCTCGTCGTCGTGCGACGAGGCCTGGGCCTCGGCCGAGATGCCCAGCGCGCGGAAGCCGATCTTCAGCGACTCGGCCAGGGCGACTACCCCGCGGATGATCGGCCAGCGCAGCACGCGGTGGCGCTTCACCCACGAGACCAGCGGCTCGGAGACGATGTCGATCTCGCCCCGGGCGGCCTCGCGGAGGTCGCGGTCCTCGCCCTGCGCGAGCTGCTCCTCGGACGGCTTGCGCACGGCCACCGCCCACACGGAGACGCCGCGCATCATCACGCCCTCGAGCACGGCCTGGCCGCCGATCGGCGCGTCCTTGCGCGCCTGGAGCCCCTCGGCGGTGCGCGTGGCCCGGTCTCCCGTCTCGGCGGTCCCGCTCACAGTTCGCATGCTATCGGCGCTTCGTGTGCCGACCGTAAGGATTCACGGCCCCGTGCGCGGGCCGGCTCAGCAACGAGCGCGCAGCTCGTTGTCGTCCTCGACGGTCTCCGGCACCCGTTCGCCGCGATCGACCACGGCGCGCAGCCGGCGGCAGTAGGGACCGGTGAAGCGGACGGTCGTGAACTCGCCCGCCTTGAGCGCGTCGATCGTGCGGGTGTCGATGTGGGCGCCGTCGGCGATCAGGCTGACCGTGAGCGCCTCGGCGTCGCCCTGCCCGGTGTTACCCACCGACACCGTGTAGACCGCGGTGCCCTCGACCGAGCCGGGCGCGGACTTGACCGACCCCAGCACGAGATTCGGCAGGTCGCCGTCCTGCACGCAGGTGCCGGAGCGGCGCTCCGCCCGCCGGATGATGCGCCCCTTCAGGTCGTACCAGCGGAAGTGGACCAGCGAGCTGTAGGTCACGCCCTGGGCCAGGCCCTTGACGGTCTGGGCGTAGGAGAACTCGCTCACGCCCGCGCGGCTGCGGCGCCAGGGCGAGAGATCGGGAGCGGTCACGGGCTCCGCGGCCGCCGTGCCCGGCGTCTGCGAGAGCAGCTCGAAGCGCATCGCCATCCGCACCGCGCCCTTGACCGAGCGCATCCGGCCCTCGAAGGTCGCGAGCCGCGCCTGCGGCAGCTTGCCCACCTCGCACGCCGAGACCTTCACGGCGGTGCGCGAGGCCGCGCCGGCAGTGCCGGTCAGGCCCCCCAGGAGGAGAGCGGCGGCGAGCAGGGGTGCGAGTCCGATGCTACGCATTGGCGATTCCTTGAACAGATCCCCCCGTCCAGAGTTGCGGTCGAAGCTGACGCGGGCGTCAGCGGCGACCGCTGCGAGCCTGCCGGCGGCGGAACCGCTCCACCCGGCCACCGGTGTCCACGAGCTTCTGCCGCCCCGTGTAGAACGGATGGCAGTTCGAGCAGATCTCGACGTGGAGCTCCGGCTTGGTCGAGCGGGTCGTGAACTCGTTCCCGCAGGTGCAGCGGACGTGGGCCTCGATGTACTCCGGGTGTATGTCCGCCTTCATGCAGTCGAGTGTAGTCGCCCGTGTCAGCGCCGCAAGAGGGCGCTGAGGCGGCGGCGCAGGCGGCGCCACCAGGCGCTGAACCCGCGGTCGCGCCGCTCCGGATCGGGCTGCGCGACGCGCACCAGGGCCACCCAGTCGTCGAGCGGCAGCGAGCCCTCGATCAGCCGGGCCAGCGCCGAGGTGATCGGGGCCGATATGCCCGCGCGCTCGATCGCGCGGGCCAGCAGCGGCACGGTCTCGAGCGCCTCCACGGCCTGGTTCAGCCGCTCCGGGATCTGGCTCGCCGGCACACCCTCGGCCAGGAGCTCGCCGGCGCTGCGATTGCGCGACTTCGGCGCCATCGCCGTCGCCACCAGGTCCCCCACCCCCGCCCGGCCGAGGAACGAGCGGGCCCGGCCGCCACGGGCCGCGGCCAGCGCCAGCACCTCGCCGAAGATGTCCGCCGCCGCCATCCCCGCCGCGTTCAGCCCCTGCGGCTCGGTGGCGCCCGCCGCCAGCGCGGCGGCGTTCTTCGCGCAGCCGGCCAGCTCCACCCCCACCGGGTCGGTCGAGACCTCGCAGACCACCCCCGCCTGCCGCAGCACGTGCGCGACGGTCTCGGCCAGCATCGGCGGCTGCGAGGCGCAGATCAGCCCCGCGCCGTCCTCCACCATCTCCTTGGCGTGGGCCGGCCCGCCCACGCAGGCCACCCGCTCGGGGCCGAAGGCGCGGTCGAGCGCCTCCGTCGGCGGGGTCCCGTCCGGCGGCACCAGCCCCTTGGCCAGCGAGATCACCCCCGCCCGCGCGTTCACCCCCTGGCGCTCGAGCTCGCCGATCGCGTCGCCGATCCCGGCCGAGGGCACGGCCACGAAGACCAGGTCGGCGCGGTGGAACTGGTCGTCGCGGTTGCCGAAGACGCGGATCTTCAGCCGGTCCGGCAGCTCGACGTCCGGGAGGTAGCGCTCGTTCACGCGCGTCTCGTTGAGCCGCTCGGCCTGCTCGGCGGTGCGGCACAGCAGCGTGGTCCGTACGTCCGCGCGCTCGAGCAGCAGCGCCATCGCGGTGCCGAACGAGCCGGCTCCCACGACCGACGCCCGGCGGGGATGGTGTCTCGGTCGGCGGGCGATGCCGGGAACTATCCCGGCCGCGAGGACGGGTTACGCCCGCGGGGCTAGCGGATCTTGCGGAACTCGACCGTCACGAAGGCCCGCTTGCGCCCGTGCTTGCGCAGGTAGCGGCGACCCTTCGAGGAGAGCGTGATGCGCACCCGGCGGCCCACGCGGCGGGCCTTGAAGTCGCTCTCGCCGAGCGTGTACCAGCGCGCGGGCGGCCGGAAGGCGGCCGCCGCCACCCGCCGCCGGACCGGTGCCGCGAGCGGCACGTTCAGCTCGACCTCGCCGGTGCAGCTCGCCACCGGCCGCTGGACCGGGCAGCCGATCTCGGCGATCGTGCTCGTGCTGTTCGGCCCCACCTTCACGCCGGTCTCCGAGAAGAGAACGGTCTCGCAGCCGCGCAGGCGCCCCTCCAGCGCCGCGGCGTCGCCGAGGTCGGCCAGCACGATGTCGTTGGTCCCCGGCAGCTCCCCGGGCGGGGGCGAGTCGCAGTCGAAGGTGTCGTCGTACGGCCCGGTGCCGGGGAGCACCCCGCGCGTACCGCTGCCCTCCGGCTCGCCGTCGTACAGGTACATGGTGTCGTCGCCGCTGCCGCCGAAGAACGCGTCGTGGAAGCCGCCGTTGCCGACCATCACGTCGTTGCCGGCGCGGCCCTCGAAGGCGTTCGCCCCGGCCGTGCCGACCAGCATGTCGTCGCCGTTGCCGCCCTCGGCGGTCTCGATGTCCGAGGCGAGCAGGTCGCCCTCGCCAACCTCGCCGTCGTCGGGCAGGCCGTCGAAGGAGACGCGCACGGCGTTCGGGCGGCCGCGGTACGAGACGTGGTCCGCAACGCCGCCGCCGCCGCTGATCGCGTCGGCGCCGAGCCCGCCGTCGAGGCGGTCGCCCCACGGCGGCGTGCACGGCTGGGCGCAGTCGTCGAACACGTAGAGCGTCGTGAACAGGTCCTCCCCTCCCTCGAGGCGGTCGTCGCCGAGGCCGCCGGTGAGCACGTCGCCCTCCCCGCCGCCGATCAGCACGTCGTTGCCGTCGGCCCCGTCGAGCTCGTCCACCCCGCCGCCGCCCTCGAGCCGGTCGTCGCCCGGCCCGCCCATCACGACCGCGCGCTTGAAGAGGTTGCGCTGCACCGCCGGCAGGCTCACCCGGGCGCGGTCGTCGCCGTCGTCGAGCTGGACGAGCGCCCCCGGCCCGTTGTCGTACGCGTCGCACTCGGCGCGGTGGCCGGAGCCGTCGGTCAGGCGGCAGCCCTGGCCGGGCTCGATCGCGGCCCCCTCGTCCACGATCCGGTAGACGCCGCCGGCGAGCTCGATGGTCAGGTCGTTCCGCTCCCCCGGCGAGGCGACGAACGACATCGAGTCGCGGTCGTAGACGGGGTCCGAGCCGGACGCGTCGTAGCTGCTGACGAACGCGGCGTCAGCGCTCGCGGGCACGGCAAGCAGGCACGCGAGCACGAGCAGAAGACGGCGCATCCCGGCGCCGAGTCTGGCAGCGGGATCCGGCTACGTCTGCTGGTAGTTCGGCCCGTCGCCGCCCTCGGGCGGTGTGAGCCGTCCGCCCTTGGCGGTGATCGCTCCGCACTGCACGCAGTTCGAGGGCGTGATCTGGAGGTCGACCGTCTGGCCCTTCAGCTCCTCGCGGCCGTTCTGGAACTTCTCCAGGACCTCGTCCGGCAGCTCGTAGACGTGCGCCGGGCACATGTTGCGCCACAGCACCGCCAGCTCCGCCGGCACCTGCTTCTGGATCTTGATGTGGTTCGGCGCGTCGTCGCGGGTGGCGTTGCCGGTGGCGAAGACGCTCGAGAGCTTGTCGAACGTGTACTTGCCGTCGGGCTTCGGGTAGCGCTTGTCGCGCTCGCCGATGAACACGTCCACGCCCGCGTCGTCGTGGGTATGGAACCGGCCCGGCGGGAAGCGGCCCTTCGAGATCTCGAGCATGTTGGCGAGGATGCCGCCGATGAAGAAGCCCTTGGCGAAGACCTGCCGGTGGTTGCGCGTGGTGTAGAGCTGCTCCTCGATGACCGAGCCCTCGACCTTCTCCTGGTAGTTGGAGAAGTCCGTCGTGTCGCCGGTCTTGAGCCGCTCGACGATCGCCTCGGCGGCGAGGATGCCCGCGTGCATCGCGAGGTGCACGCCCTTGAGCTTCGAGACGTTGGCCATGTTCGCGCCGTCGCCGGCGAGCACCATCCCGGGCGCCCATAGCTGCTTGGGCATCGCCCAGTAGCCGCCCGACGGGATCGTCTTCGCGCCCCAGGCCACGCGCTTGCCGCCCTCGAGGATCTTCCTGATCTTCGGGTGCTGCTTGAACTCCTGGAGGACCTCGTGGACCGAGAAGGTCGCGTCGCGGTAGTCGAGGCCGGCCACGAAGCCGATCGACACCTTGTCCTCGCCCATCGGGTAGATGAAGCTGCCGCCGAACTCGCGGTACTTGGCCTGGAGCCGGAGCGGCCAGCCCATCGTGTGGATCACGCGGTCGAGCGGCTCCTTGACCTCCCAGACCTCCTTGACGCCGAGCTCCCACTGCGAGGGCTCGTCGCCGGCGATGCCGAAGTGCCCGAGCGCGGCTCCGCTGAGGTGGCCCTGCGTGCCCTCGGCCAGCACGGTGGCCTTGGCGACCAGGTCCGAGCCCGGCTCGAAGTTCCCGAGCTCCTCGCCCTCGCGGCCGCGGCCCTTGTCGCCCGAGCGCACGCCGCGCACGACGCCGTCCTCGACCAGCAGCTTGTAGGCCGAGGTCTCGGGCAGGATGTACACGCCCGCCTCCTCCGCCTTCTCGCCGAGGAAGCGGCCGAGCTGGGCGACCGAGGTGACGTGGTTGCCGTGGTTGCGGAACGGCGGCGGAGGCGGGATCAGCGGGATCCAGCTCCGCTTGGTCATGAAGTAGACCGAGTCCTTGTCCACCGTCCCGTACGTCGGCCAGTCCGACTCGTCGAGGTCGGGGAAGAGCTTCCGCATCGCGGACGGCTCCATCATCGCCCCCGACATCAGGTGCGAGCCGGTGTTCTTGCCCTTCTCCACCAGGGCCACCGGCACCTCGCCGAGCGACTCGGTGAGCTGCTCCTCGTCCTCGAGGAGCTGCATCAGGCGGATCGCGCAGGCGAGCCCGGCGGGCCCGCCCCCGACGATCACCACGCCGACCTCGATCCGCTCGTCCTCGGGATCGGTGATCCCGGTGACGAACTCCTCGGGCGGGTTGACCCGCGGCAGGTAGTCGAGCGGCGTCACGGACATGGCAGTGCTCCTATCCGCCCTTCTTGGCCTTCACGGCCTCGGTGAGCTTGGGCAGGATCTTGTTCAGGTCGCCGACGATGCCGAGATCGGAGAACTCGAAGATCGGCGCGTTCTGGTCCTTGTTGATCGCGACGATGTTCTCGGAGCTCTGCATGCCGACCTTGTGCTGGATCGCGCCGGAGATGCCCGCCGCGAGGTAGAGCTTCGGCGCGACGGTCTTGCCCGTCTGGCCGATCTGCGCCGCGTACGGGTACCAGCCGGCGTCGACCACCGCGCGGGTGGCCGCGACGGCGCCGCCGAGCGCCTCGGCGAGCTGCTCGCACAGCTCGAACCCCTCCGGCTTGCCGAGCCCGCGGCCGCCGGCCACGAGGATGTCGGCGTCCTCGATGTTCACGTCGGCGCCGCGCTGCTCGCCGCGCTCGACCATCTTGGCCCGCTCGTTCCACGGCGAGTACTCGACCTCGACGTCCTCGACCTCGGCCGAGCCCTCGCCGGCCTCCGCCATCTCGAACGCGTTGAGGCGGCCGATGATGATGCCGGGCTTGCCGACGTACTCGACGTCCACGACCGCGGAGTCCTGGAGGATCGGGCGTACGGCGACGAGCTTGCCGTCCTGGGCCTTGACCTCGGTGACCTCCATGGTCACGCCGCCGTTCAGCCGCGCGGCCAGGCCGGCGCCGATCTCGAAGCCGAGCAGACCGCCGCCGAACAGGGCGTAGTCGTAGTCGTTGTCCTGGATGACCTTGGCCATCGCGTCCACGACCGGGCCGCCCAGGCCCTCGGGGCCCTTGGCCCGGAACACCTTGGTGGCGCCGTACTTGCCGAGCGAGGCGCAGAAGTCGTCGGTCAGGTCGTCGCCGCCGACGACCACGACCGCGGCCTCGCCGCCGATCTCCTTCGCCAGCTTCGCGCCCTCGGTGACGGCGCCGAGCGAGTTCTTGTTGAACTCGCCCTGGTAGTGGAGTGCGTAGGTGAGGATCCCGCTCATGCCAGGAGCTTCCTTTCGTCGAGCCACTGGACGATCTTCTCGACGGTCTCGTCGGTGTCCTCGTCCTCGATGATCTGCCCCGGCTCCTTCTGGGGCGGGGGGTTGATGGCGAGCACGGCGGTGCGCTTGCCGTCGCTGCCGACCTTGCTCGCGTCGATGTCGACGTCCGAGGTGGCCTTGGTGTCGAGCGGCTTCTTCTTCGCGCCCATGATCGCCTTCAGCGACGGGTAGCGCGGCTCGTTGATGGCGTCGCCAACCGAGATCACGGCCGGGAGCTCGACCTCGACGGTGTCGTAGCCGTACTCGGCCTGCCGCTCGCAGCGCAGCTTGCCGCCCTCGACGTCCATCTTGATGACCTGGGTCAGCGACGGCATCTGGAGGTGGTCGGCCACGACCGCGCCGATCGTGTAGCACTCGCCGTCGTCCGACTGCTGGCCCAGCAGGACCAGGTCGGGGCTCTCGGTCTTGAGGACCTGGGCGAGCGCGTAGCCGGTGGCCGCGACGTCCGAGTCCTCGAGCGCCGGGTCGGTCAGGTGGACCGAGCGATCGGCCCCGAGCGAGACGGCCTTGTGGAGCGCGCGCACGGCGCTCTCCGGGCCCATCGTCACGGCCACGACCTCCTCGACGTCGGCCGAGCCGCCCTCCTTCACCTGCATCGCCGCTTCGATGGCGTGCGTGTCGAAGGGGTTCAGGTTCTTCTCACCGGAGCGGTCGAGGCGCTTGGTACCGGGGTCCATGCGCTTCTCGACGGCCGCGTCCGGGACCTCTTTCACGAGGACGCAAATCTTCAAGGGAAAGGCTCCTTCGGTTCGGTGCGGCGCGGCATTCTAGCCACTGCCTGCCGTATTGACTGACGAGTCAATCGCCTCTGGAAGTGTACGTACCCCGCGGCGCGAACGCCCAACCGGGGGCGTCGTCACACTGCGCGGGGCCGTGAGTGGAGTCTTTGGTCCCCATGAGCGACCAAATCCTCCACCCACGATCGGTCCCTCCCTCCTAAGTGCTCGCAGTAAGCGCCGGCGGAGCGGAGGCGCCGGCGGAGACCGATCAGGCGCGGGCGCCGACGGCGCCCTCGATGAACTCGATGATCTCCTGGGTGGACGCACCCGGCGTGAACACCTCGGCCACGCCAAGCTTCTTCAGCTCGGGGATGTCCTCGGCCGGGATCGTGCCGCCCACGGTCACCACCACGTCCTCGGCGCCCTGCTCGGAGAGCAGGCGGACGACCTTCGGGACCAGGGTCATGTGGGCGCCGGAGAGGATCGAGAGGCCGACCGCGTCGGCATCCTCCTGGAGAACGGTCTCGGCGATCTGCTCGGCGGTCTGGTGGAGGCCGGTGTAGATGACCTCCATCCCGGCGTCGCGCAGCGCGCGGGCGATGACCTTCGCGCCGCGGTCGTGCCCGTCGAGGCCGGGCTTGGCCACGACCACGCGGATCTTGCGCTGCTGAGAGCCCGCTTCCACGGCGGGCGAGTTTACCGGCGGGCTAGCGCTTGACCGTGACGACGAGCTTCATCGTGTTCGCGTGCTCGCCGCAGTAGATCGTGAACTTGCCGGCCTTCTTGAAGCGCTTCCTGTAGACGCCCTCGGTCATCGTCTTCGACTTGAAGCGCTCCTTGGACTCCACGATCGTGTGCTCGTTGACGGTCTGGCCGGCCCGTCCGTCCTCACCGACCCAGACCCACTTCACGATGTCGTTGACGCGAATCGTCTTCTTGGTCGGGCTGAAGTAGTCGTCGCCGACCTTGATCGTGTAGGTCTTGGCCGCGCCGACGGTCGCCGGGAAGGCGAGCAGGGCGGCGAGGGAGAGGAGGAGAGCTAGGCGTCGCATGACCGGTCCTACGGAGGGTAGGCCGGAAAGGTTCAGAAGACCGGCGTCTCGGTGTAACTGCCGAACACGGTCTGGAGCGACTCAATGATCTCGCCCTCGCTGGCGTGCGCGCGGGCGCACTCGATCAGCGGGTCCATCAGGTTCGCGTCGCCCGCCGCGGCCTCGCGCAGGCGGCCCAGGGCGGCCTCGACCTCCTCGCCGCGGCGCCGGGCGCGCGCGCCCTGGAGGCGGTCGATCTGCTTGCGCTCGAGCGCGGGGTCGATCCGCAGGATCGGCAGGGGCTCGTCGCCGAGGTTCTGGTAGCGGTTGACGCCGACCACTATCCGCTGCCCCGCCTCGACCTCCTGCTGGTAGCGGAACGAGGCGTCGGCGATCTCCCGCTGCGGGTAGCTCTGCTTGATCGCCTCGACCATGCCGCCGAGCTCGTCGATCTTCGCGAAGTAGTCGTAGGCGGCCTGCTCCATGCGGTCGGTCAGCGCCTCCACGAAGTACGAGCCGCCGAGCGGGTCGATCGTGTTGGTCACGCCGGTCTCGTGCGCGATCACCTGCTGGGTGCGCAGCGCGAGCTGCACGGCGTCCTCGGTGGGGAGCGCCAGAGCCTCGTCGTAGGAGTTCGTGTGCAGCGACTGGGTGCCGCCGAGCACCGCCGACAGCGCCTCGGTGGCGGTGCGCACGACGTTCACGAGCGGCTGCTGGGCCGTGAGCGAGACCCCCGCGGTCTGGGAGTGGCAGCGCATCAGCAGCGAGCGGGGGTCGCGCGCGCCGTAGGTGTCGCGCATCTCCCGGGCCCAGATCCGCCGCGCCGCGCGGTACTTCGCGATCTCCTCGAAGAAGTCGATGTGGGCGTTGAAGAAGAACGACAGGCGCGGTGCGAACTCGTCCGGGTCCAGGCCGCGCTCGATCGCCTGCTCCACGTAGGTGAAGCCGTCCTTCAGCGTGAAGGCCAGCTCCTGCTGGGCCGTGGAGCCCGCCTCGCGGATGTGGTAGCCGGAGATCGAGACCGGGTGCCAGCGCGGCATCCGCCTCGAGCAGAACTCGATCATGTCGCCGACCAGCCGCATGGCCGGGTCGATCGGGAAGCACCACTCCTTCTGGGCGATGTACTCCTTGAGGATGTCGGTCTGGATCGTGCCGGCGAGCTGCTCCGGCGGAGTGCCCTGCTTCTCGGCGGCCACCACGTAGAAGGCGAGCATCACCGCGGCCGGGGCGTTGATCGTCATCGAGGTGGAGACGTCGCCCATCGGGATGCCCGCGAACAGGGTCTCCATGTCGTCGAGCGTGTCGATGGCCACGCCCTCGCGGCCCACCTCGCCCTCCGAGCGAGGGTGGTCGGAGTCGTGCCCCATCAGGCTCGGCATGTCGAACGCGGTCGAGAGCCCGGTCTGCCCGTGGTCGAGCAGGTAGCGGAAGCGCTCGTTGGTCTCCTCGGCGGTGCCGAAGCCGGCGAACTGGCGCATCGTCCAGAGCCGCCCGCGGTACATCGACGGGTACACGCCGCGCGTGTAGGGGAACTCGCCGGGCAGCCCGATGCCGTCGGGGTCGCCGAGGTCGTCGGCCGTGTAGAGCGGCTCGACCGGCTCGCCGGAGATCGTGGTGAAGAGCGCGTCGCGCTCCGGAGTGGCCGAGTAGCGCTCGCGGTACCAGCGCTCGGCGTCGGTCATGGCTCGCGGAGCCGTCGCCATGCGGGAAAGGCTACTTGGCCGACACGCGGCAGATCAGCGCCTGCCCGGGCGGGAGCTCGACCCGCGTGGTGTCCGAGCGGCGCACGCGCACGATCCCGCTGCCGAGGATGCGGCCGCGGTCGCCGTGGCGGACCGTGTAGCGGTAGTGGCCGGCCAGGCCGGCGACCTGCGCGCGCAGCCGCGCTACGCGCGCGTCGCGCGTGGTCAGCCGCAGCCGCGTGACCAGGCGCTTGTGCCTGTAGAACGACAGCACCAGCTCGGTCTTGCGCTTCCGCCGCACGTCCGGGATCCGCACGTGCTTGGTGAAGAGGCGGCGCCCGACCCGCGTGCGCGGGCCCTGCTGCTGCGGCTGGCCGGACGGCGGCGCGGC